>NZ_AP017312.1:3785000-3975000 GCF_002355375.1 Aneurinibacillus soli
CCGAGAAAAAGCCGATCGCTGCAATTCCTGTATAAACTCCTCCATACACAAGCGCACCGGAAGCAACAAGCAACAGAAACATCAACGGATCGTACCAGGCAACATCAAGTCCCATATTGGCCCCTGCATACACCATAATGACAATGCCCGTCACCGCCCCGACAAGCGACTGCGGGTCCATCGTTTCGAGCATAACTTGAAACAAATTATGGGCAGGTCGCGTCAGAACCCGGTCCATCTCCCCGCGAATGATGTATTTCTCCTGAAACTCCCACAGATTGAAAAACGTCGTAAATACAGCATACGGAACCAGGAAGAAACCATAAATAAAAATAATTTCATCGCGCGTCCAACCTTTGAGCACACTCGTATGTTGGAACACAACAAGAATAAAAATCAAATTCGTTGCCTGAAACACAAAATCCGATACGATTCCGTTCACAAAATCCATCCGATACGCCAGACGCATCTTGAAATACTGCTTCAAATAATCCCAGAACAGCGATAAATAAAACATGAACAGATCTCCTTTCGTTTATCATTGTTATGCTTTCTTTTACCGAAGTCAACATGCGAAACCCCGGTCCGCTGTAGCAGACCGGGGTTTTATTTTTATTTGATGCCGAGTTTTTCGAGAAGCTGTTTCGTGGCGAACAACTGAATGTCCGATGTATAAATCCGCCATTCGTTTGTTGTCGGATCTTTTTTCAGCATAACTACCCCTTTGAATTTCTCAACAGCCTTCCATTCCTCTCCATCTTTTTTAGCAGTAAGCGTATATTCAGCACCGTCCACTTCTACAAGTGCAATTCGGTTCCATTTACCAAGAACTTTTTCCGTCAATTCCCCTGTTCGGCTGATACTCACTTCATATCCCTGTTCTTTGGCCTTACGTAATAGAAGAACTTCTACATTTTGAAGCGCCTTATAGTAGCCTGCATAACGTGCGTCAACAATTTCTTTCAGACGATTTGGGTCCACCGCAAGCAGTGCACGACTCCGCTCCTCTTCGATCGTCTTGACGAGGTCAAGAAGTGCCTTATCTGTCGGTACCGCATTTTCTTCTAAATATAGAGCATTATATAACATCGTCATCGCTTCGGCGCGTGTGGCATATTCAAATGGCTTGAATACATTTCCCTTATAACCACTAATGACTCCTGCTCGACTCGCCTTATCAATCTCTCGGCTAGCCCAGTATGTGTTTCCTACATCTTTAAAATGCCTGGTCGTTCCTTCATCAAATGCAATCGTATACGCAAATGCCCGTACAAGCAAAGCTGCAATCTCGCCACGCGTAATATACCGCTCCGGTCCAAACGATGATTCCGTAGTCCCGCTTACA
Source organism: Aneurinibacillus soli (assembly GCF_002355375.1). GTDB lineage: Bacteria > Bacillota > Bacilli > Aneurinibacillales > Aneurinibacillaceae > Aneurinibacillus > Aneurinibacillus soli. Next base: position 3,786,346 of record NZ_AP017312.1, read on the forward strand.
ATCCCAAGCGAGCTCGCAATTGTAACTGAATTGTAGTACCATTCACTCGAATCTACATCTGAAAAGCTTTTCGGCTCACGATCCGGGGACTTTTTCAGTCCGAGCGTCTTTACGAGCAACTCCACGAACTCAGCCCGGGTGATTTTGCGATCAGGCCGAACGGTTACCGTGCCGCTAGCATCTGTGTAGCCATTTACATATCCGGCATGTACCATATCATAGACTTTGTTGCGCGCCCAATGCTTTGCAATATCTTCTGGAAGATAGCTATCCAGTACCTGTAACTCTTTTGTTTCATGCTGCGGGGCGGCAGATACAGGAGTTATTACACCTGTTCCAAGTACTGCACCTGCAGTCATAGCTATTCCCCATTTTTTCACAGTCCGTTGTATGTCCATATTTCCATTGTTCCTTTCTTGAAATCCCAGCGCCTGTACGCAGTATCTGGAAGGAAGAAACTCTAGTTCCTACAATATCCATAGTTATAAAGGCGGTATGTAAAATTAACCTCATGCTATGTTCTATTGTAAAAGATACTCGAATATGGAACTATGGTTATATTTTAGTAATAAAATTTGATTTTTTTTAATTTATAGGATCATTTAACCACCCTGCCTAAACAAAGGAGTGTCTAGGCAATCATTTCGTAAATGCCAATCAAAAATAATAAAACACCACCTATGATCCCTGAGTATTTCCCAAACCATGTACGTGCCATTACATATCCCACCTTAGAGCCAAAGCCAATAAAAATGAGGGAAAACAAACCAGCAAACATTGTTGTAAGTAACGGAGATACATTAGTCGCACCTGCACCGATCCCAATTGCTATATTGTTCATTGCCAATGCTACACCTAACGCGACGGATTCCTTCATCGAAATGATATTATTTTTGTCAACATCAGCAGCATACGGATTTCGAATCGGATCACCTGAAGTCTCCTGGTGTGAAACAAGAGTCTCTGCTCCGCCTTTCCGCCAATTATCTATAATTGTCCAAAGACCAATACCGGAAATCAACATCGCTCCTAGAAGATTAGCCACAAACTCCGACATATAGAAAGCCATAATCTCCCCGATTGTCATAGACAAATACGTGCCTACCATCGTAATCAAAGCAATAATGAAATTCGACATAATCGGTATCCTTGTAGAACGTACTCCAAAAGCAAGCCCGATTGCCAAATTATCCAAGTTAGACGCAAACGCAATCGCTAACACTGAAAGCCAATGCATGAAAACCCTCCCTTTCTGCTTACTAAACATTCGCCTATCTAACAATATGTAATAACTTGAAAATCAGTGCCGGTAGTACATTAAATTTAGCGAAAGAAGCAAGCTACACTGTTAGACAAATAAAAACAACCGACCCGTCTCCAAGTCAGTTGTTTTTATTTACTCAACTTTCGCAGAGCGATAAGTTATGGAAATCCTTACTTTATAAGGGATAGGTACAATTCCGCTGAAATATGAGCTGAAAGTCGAAAGAGGATTCGATCTTATTGGTATGGTAAAAGCAGATAAAAAGCACTATCAAGTGGGAGAACAACGCTTATCCTTACAGGAACTTTACTATGTTGCAACGCCAATCTAAGGAAATAATAAAGGAATTCTACGTTCTGTTCACGCTCAATTAGCGGGAATTCCGATTACCATGGTATTTGTTCGCCACCGTTCTAAGAAAAAAGAATGGCTGGCTATTTTGTGTACAGACTTATTTCTAACAGAAGAAGAAATTATTGAAACTTACGGGATCCGCTGGGATATTGAAGTCTTCTTCAAATGCACGAAATCTTTGTTGCGCTTGCAAAAAGAGTTCCATGGGCGGTCGTACGACTTGCTTGTTAGTCATACCACGATTGTATTTTCTCGGTATATTGTATTGGCTTGGCAGAACCGCCAAAGTACCGATCGACGTACATTGGGTGGTTTATTTCTTGCGCTTTGCGAGAAAGTCCAATAAGAAGATCGCAAAATTGATTCAAAGTCAACTTCAACAATGGATTTCGACTTTGCCTAGCTACATCGAGGCTTACTTGCCTGACTTAGGCTGCGAAAGTTTAGTAAATAACTAATGCCAGTCCTTATTTAAGGCTGGCATTAGCTTTACGAAATAAATATATTAATAAATCCAGTAAGAACCCATATAAAAAAGCTAGAGTGATATGCAATACATATCCTAAAGGGAGGATGCGACGAGTTACTTCATCAAAAATTAAGCTGCGGAAAGACTCTGTGTAAATAGCCTTAAACATAATTGGCTCTATCCCTCCTGAAAAGAATAAAAGATGCTTATCATCGTTCCCTACATAGTCATTGATACAAATAACTAGGCTCGCAATAACAAACCAAAATGCAAATTTTTTAAACATGCTCGCACTCCTTTTCCTCATTTCACCACGCAGGAAGGTGATTATGTCCGGTAATCCCGGTTACGTTAACTGAAAAAAACAAAGAGCCAATACCTCTAAGCATTAGCTCTTTATAGTTCGTTATGTTTTATAAAAGGTTACAACGTTGGTTTAACTACGTAGGCATAAATAATAATGCATGCAGCAAGGTTTATAGCACCAATAAGTAAAAGATGCCATCCCCAATTCATTCGCATTTTCCAATCTTCTTTATCCGAATAATTTGCCCGGATTCGATCGCCACTCCCATCTGCTCCTGAAACCACAGCAGCTAAGGCTAAGAAAGCACCGCCTGTATAGCCTGCATACTTCATAGCCAATGCATAATCTTGAGTAACAGCGAAAATGAATAGTAGGATAATAAAGCCTATACCTATCGAAATTAGAGATTTCATTTTCTTTCCCCCTCGTTTATTTAAGTAAAATTATTTCACTTAAATAACTGAAATAAAAGGAAATAATATTACATTTTTATGGAAATTAAATCTTTTAACGTCCGATAATTCACAGAATGTAAACAAGCCACCTTAAGTTAAGTGACTTGTTTTTCTCTTTTATTTTCTTAGTTTTTTAATCAAAAGGTATACGATATAAAATAAAGCACAGGTAAAGACGATGGCACCAACCTGAAAAATAGCTGTCATCATACTGAATTCTTTCATTGATACTCTCCCTTTTGAAGTGGAGTACCACAATGTGCGCAAAAATTGGCGCTCCGTTTATTCGTAGAATTACATTTTGGGCAGTGAATCTCTTCTCCTAATCCTTCTTGTAATCCCTGTCCCATTAGTTTCATTGAATCGCGGATTATATCACCATTTCGTTTTAACCAATAGCGCTGGATATGGGGGCCAAGTAGAACGAATCCAAAAAATATAAGTGGCATACCGACAAAGGGAAGCCAAGAGAATCTCGGTATTTCCCACATGTCTAAAGTAAAGAATTCAAACATTGAACTTACTAAACAAATAATGCCGACTGCCATCATACCTACTCCGAATGTTTTGCTCATACACCCTCCTAAAAATTATCATTTGAATAAATTAGCAGAAATAATAAGCATTAACTTCCGATTTCAAACCATTAAAATATCCGATAATGTCGCTTATATAAAAAAAGGGGAATAGCTACTTGTAAAGAAATCTGTTTTGTAGATTTTATCAAGGTAGTATTATGCCAACGGGGTGAATGGTGTTGGGGAAAATATGTCCTAAATGCGAAACTGGACAAAAACGTGCTCACGTTGAAGGGATGCACGGAATGTTCGCTTTATCATTGAAAAAGAATAACTTTTTAGTTAGCACTACTAATTCAGTTGAAGTGATACCGTATGTTTGTCCAAAGTGCGGTTATGTAGAGTTCTATGCTTATGGGATTGAAGAATAATTAAGAGGTAATATAAATAAAGTCCGGTAACCTCCGTTATGTAAGAAGTAACTCCCTGACCCATGGGAGCTGCTTTTATGTTTTAGTTTTGAATTTGATGAGTTTGTATTGAGATATCACTTTTATATTTATAAAATGCCCAAATTCCTAAAATGGAGAAAAATACACCAAGTACAACAATAACGCTCTAAGCTGGTTTGTTTACTTTTAGGGGTCTCGCCGCATGTAAGAATAAAAGATACCCTATATAGCTTAACTATGTTAAATTCCCAAATTATAAATACAGTTACTTTGCTGCCGGTGACAACACTCCCGCCACTACTCCTATAAGAATAAAAATCATTGCAAGACCCATGAAAATCATTGTTATACATATAACTTTAAGCCAGAAACGATTCCATCCATCGGGTGAAACACCATATTTCCCAAAAATCATATAAGAGGGCGTACTTTTTTAAAATATGCTTAACTTTTCATTTACCTTATCTAGACTTTTCAATCCACTTATACCAATTGGTATAAGTAAAATAAAAATAATAGTAAGTAATATCTGACCTTTAGGTATCATTATTCTCCCTCGTTTTACTCTTTTCAAAAAATTGTACATAGAAATTTCTTAATAAAACAGCAAGAGAATTTTACAATTCTTACATTCAACGTCCGATAACCTCAGTTACGGAAACTAGCCACTTCTAAAATACAGTGGCTAGTCAACATGAATCTGTGAAAGTGAATATAAAACAAGAAAGAAAACTACCAAAAAAATAATGATATAAGTTTGTCTATCTTTGCCTAAGATTTCTGAAATAAAAGTGCCGACTATGGCGGATAATGTAAAGCTACTAATCCCTCGTAGTAGGTTCATTATGTATTCCTTTGTTGTGATTTCTGTAGTTGTAATCGTTTGAGGGATAACTAACGCCATGATTAACATTCCTAAAGCAAAGCCATATATTCCTGATTTAACTAACCTTTTTTCCAAAAGATCACCACCTACCCTTACTATATATTACCATAAAATTCGCTTTTAGGTGGTGTACGTCCGATAATTTCACTTATGTAAAAAGCAGCTCTCTTGTATAGACCAGGGAGCTGCTTTATTCTTAAAGTTGGCAACAAGACACCTATAAGGGAATTAACATCTCCCTCTCATCATGAGTAAAATAAAGGAAACTAACTTCTCTTCTGCACGTTTAGTTTGAGAAGGGGGGATTTATTTTGAAATCTATTCGAGTGTTAAGGTTTCTTCTTCTGGCACTAGCTATTGTTACTTTAGTCAATATAGTCTTCATACATAGTGACTCCATTGTTTTTGCTGTTATAGAAATGATTGTCTATACAACAGCTTTTTTAATTTTAATTGTAACTCTCTTTACGCCGGATAAATAACTTTAATCTGGAAAAGAATTGTTCGTACAAATTACCTCCGATAACCCCAGTTATCCTAGTGAATCAGTATAACTGCTTAGGATAACTACTTTTACTTTAGAATCTTAAATGGTTAATCATTTCCACACTATAGACGTTGCTAGTACGATAGAAAGTATAACGAATACAAAAATGATGCTTGTAAACCATATAATAACCCTTTTCATCCGCCTCTCTTTTTTTACTTATTTTAACAAAAAAAAAAAGACGGAGCATCCGATAATCTGCAGAATGTAAACAAGCCGTTCCTTATTTAGAACGGCTTTCAGCTTTATTTTTTGTGTTTTTTAGCATCGCCACTATATCCACTTTGGTTTACAAAGTTTTTATTTTTATCATTCCAGCCATAATAATAGCGGGCTTCTGACTCGTCTTTAAAAATTACCTCAGAATCATACTTATATGGCAAAACCCCTGTCATAAAGTCATACCTAGATTTAATAGATGAAATGTCCTCTTTTTTATAACCTTCTTGCTGTAGTTTCCAAGTTGTAGCAGCGATAATTTCATCTCGCTCGATACTCTCTCCGGCAGTGAACTTGTATATACTTAATCGAATGATAACAAGCAAGAGAACGATCAATAAAGATAGAATAAAAATTCGTTTTATTATATGTATTCCCCCCTTTTTATTTTCCTTATTTTATCATATAACTCACATTCCGCACCCCTAGCTCTCTAAAAATGGGCCATTTCCGTGTATGTTAGAATCATTGATTACAGACTAAAGGAGCGGAAATCAATGATTCAAATCGAAGGCATCTATCAGGCTAACTATTTACACATCCTAAGCGCCATTATGGATGACTTGAAACTCACCCAACAAATGGACCACTGGTTTGAGAGAGCTACGGAGCATGAAGGTCATGCATTGTCTGAAAGATGCGGAAGCGGCGTGGGACACATGGGTAGAAAATCAAAAGCTTCGGTTTCATCATGTATCTGGCTTGATCACCGAACAGGAAGTCGTTCGTAAGGAACGTGGACGTCCGAAGCAGGACGCTCAACCAGAGACGGATACGTTGTATGTGTTAAACCTGATTTATACAGAAGAGGAGGCGTTAGTTCAACAAGCGAGGCGGAAAGCTTCCCGGTTTGTGTTAGCTACGACACTCCCAAAGGAGTGGCATAACGAATTGATGGATGGGACAGCCGTACTTGGACTGTACAAGGGATAGATTCATATCGAGATGAATTTTTCATTTTTAAAAGATCCTGTCTATACGGATGAAATCTACCTAAAGAAGCCTGAGCGTGTAAAGGTACTTGGCTACCTGTTTCTCCTTGCACTTACCGTGTACCGGGTATTTCAACGCCGCATTCGCCAGCACATTACCGAGCAACAACCGATGCGTGGAGCCGGAGGCCGCATTCTAAAAAAGCCAACGGGAGAAGCCATTTTTCACATTTTCAAATATCTACAAGTTGTCGTATTACGAGGTACAAACGGAACACGAATCCGCCAATTTGATCAGTCGTTAACGAAAGAACAAAGACGTGTATTAACTTCCCTCGATCTAGACGAATCGATTTATCTTGGATAGTTGCATACTTTCTACAGCGATGGTTATCTACGGAAAATAGCCATCGCTTGTTGTCGTCTCTTCTCAAATGCTTTCAAAATTCACCTTCTGCCCTCATACGGAGGGTGTGAAATGTGAGTTCTAAAGAGAAAAAGAAGAGAGAAATCCTTATATATCAAGGCTTTTCTCTCTTCACAAAAATCCATATGGTTATCCACCCTGTATGATCACATTTCGTCTAGCCTGCCACCACATTAGAGAAATCGGAATCAGAAGTGCCACCACCCATACACTCTGAATGAACAATGCATGATAAAGCTTCTCTCCGGTTAATACACCTGTAAATATGACACCTGGCACGTAGCTGATCGCCTGAAACGGAAGATACTGCAAAATATGCTGCGCCCACAACGGATAAAAGCTAATCGGCAGAATTAAACCAGAGAACAGGTCCACAATAACCCGCTTGGCGTGCATTAGCCCTTCATTGTTATAAAAGAAAAACGTCAACAGCCCAGTAATCAGGTTAATCTGGGTGTTGATAATAAAACTGAATACAAGACTAACTGCATACCAGCTCCAGATCAAAACATCGGACGGAAAGCTGATCGGAAAGATAAAACTGACAATGACCATGCCTGGAATCGAGAAGAACAACAATCGGAAAATCCCTTCTCCAAGCCCCTGCATCATTTTGACAACCAGATAGTTATAAGGTCGAATCATTTCAATAGCCACTTTGCCTTCTTTAATGTCCTGCGCCATCTCCCGGTCAATGTTATTGAAGTAAAATGCACGAGCCATCCAGCTAATCGCCACATACGTCACCATCTGATGCGCGGTCAACCCGCCCATCGTAGGCTGTCCACCATAAATCGCGTTCCACAGAAAGTAATATGCGCCGATATTGATCGCATAAATAATGATGCCGCTGTAGTAATTCACACGGTACGCCAGCATCGTCAAAAACCGGATGCGGATGATTTCCGCATACATGCTAAACATGATTGATCCCTTCCTGATAAATATTGCGCACAATTTCCTCCGTACTGACAGCTTCAATGGAGATATCTTTTACTTCATAGTGCGGAATAATCCGAGCCAGCAGATCCGATACGGCCAGATCCCCTTCGCTAATCAGAGCGTGGAATCGCACATCATTTTCTTTTTCCCACACAACGGGCAGCGGTCCGGTTAACTGCTGCAATCGCACAACATCCGCCGGGTGAACGAATTCCATCACAATCCGCTTTTGATCTCCCCATGTTGTCCGAAGCTCATTCAGCCCGCCATCATAAATAATCTTGCCACTATCAAGCATCACAACGCGGGAAGACAACGCTTCAATGTCAGACAGATCATGGGTGGTGAGCAGAATCGTTGTTCCGTACGTTTCGTTCATTTCTTTCAGGAAATCACGGATGTTCAGTTTTACGAGTACATCAAGCCCGATCGTCGGCTCATCAAGAAACAAGAGCGGCGGATTATGAATCAAGGCTGCCGCTAATTCACAGCGCATCCGCTGGCCAAGACTGAGCTTACGTACCGGCTTCGTCAGCAATTCATCAATATTCAGTACATCAATGACATGCCCCATATGTTTTTTGTACTGCTCATCTGGGATGCGATATACCTTTTTGAGTAGGCTGAATGATTCTTGTACAGCAATATCCCACCAGAGCTGGCTACGCTGGCCAAACACGACCCCAATCGTCTGCACGAATTTCTCCCGTTCCCGGTGAGGGTCCATGCCATTTACACGCAAGTACCCAGATGTCGGCATGAGAATCCCGGTGAGCATTTTGATCGTAGTCGATTTTCCAGCTCCATTCTCCCCGATGTAGCCGACAATCTCACCGGGTTCAATCTGTAGATCAATGCCGTCCACCGCCCGCATCGTTTTATATTGACGGTTAAACAAATCACGGAACGCCCCGGAGAGACCCGGACGGCTTGTATATGATTTAAACTCTTTTGTCAGTCCTTTGCTTTCAATTCGTAACATACAAACTCCCTTTCTCCCACAAATACTTACTGCGTGGTAACACACTACTAGCTATCATACCGCTTTTACAACTTCTTTTCATTAATGGTACAGTAAGATGGACACATTCAACGAGGAGGAATCACCAATGGATTTTACACGTTCTGAACAAATATACGACGACGCTCTTGATGTTATTGTCGGCGGCGTGAATAGCCCGTCGCGCGCTTTTAAGGCAGTAGGCGGTGGCGCACCCGTTACGATGGAACGGGCACAAGGTGCTTATTTCTGGGATGTTGACGGCAACAAATATATCGACTACCTTGCCGCATACGGTCCTATCATTACCGGACATGCTCATCCCCATGTAACAGCAGCGATCACACATGCTGCCGAAAACGGGGTCCTGTACGGAACTCCAACTCCATGGGAAACGATATTTGCCCGTAAAATTCGTGAAGCAATCCCTTCTATGGAAAAAATCCGCTTCAACAACTCCGGTACCGAAGCTGTCATGACTACCATTCGCGTAGCCCGCGCTTACACAGGACGCAACAAGATCATGAAGTTTGCCGGATGCTATCACGGTCATTCAGACCTTGTACTCGTCGCAGCAGGCTCCGGTCCATCCACACTCGGCATCCCAGACAGCGCTGGCATCCCGCAATCAATTGCAAGTGAAGTGATCACGGTTCCATTTAATGATGTTGCCGCTTTTAAAGATGCCATTGCGAAATGGGGCGAGGAAGTCGCTGCCGTACTCGTTGAACCTATCGTTGGTAACTTCGGTATTGTAGCACCGGAAGAAGGTTTTCTGGAAGAAGTGAAGCGCATCACACACGAAGCAGGCGCTCTTGTCATTTTTGATGAGGTAATTACCGGCTTCCGCTTCTTATACGGCGGCGCACAAAACCTGCTTGGTATTGAACCTGACCTGACTGCACTTGGCAAAATCATCGGGGGCGGTCTTCCGATCGGTGCATATGGCGGCCGCAAAGAAATCATGGAGACAGTCGCACCGCTTGGCCCAGCCTACCAGGCAGGTACTCATGCTGGTAATCCAATCTCTATGCAAGCCGGTATCGCCTGCCTAGAGGTGCTCGAACAACCAGGAGTCTATGAAGAAATGCATCGTTTCGGCAAAATGCTCGGGGATGGGCTGAAGCAGGCTGCAGAAGAAACAGGCGTTGCTGTAACTATTAATCGTGTTGTCGGAGCTCTCGCTATGTACTTCACCGATCAACCGGTAAAAAATTATGAAGACGCCCTCGCTGCTGATGGAGAAGCGTTTGCTCGTTTCTTCCGCGCTATTCTCGAAGAAGGCATCTGCCTAGCTCCTTCGAAGTATGAGGCATGGTTTATTACAACGGCTCATACAGAAAACGACATTATCCGCACCATTGAAGCAGCAAAAAAATCATTCATAAAGATGCAATAAATATAATAAATATACATTTGATTCACCGATAAAAGGGCGCTAATGCAATAGCGCCCTTTTATATTGGCACAAATATTTCAAAGAAATCATTATAATGTCATGCAATATAACATTTAGTATTCTCACATCTTCACGCATACAAAAGAATGTGAAATGCAGTTTCGCATACGAACATTAACATGTATTTTCTTAATTAATGTTCGTGTAAAAGAACCAGTGCTTTATATTCTAATTTTTTAATCAATTCAATTTTGACTTAAATAAATCGCTTTCATATGAATATTTAATCATTTTCTATATTGTAGCGTTCGTCATTTCATGATATTCTATAAATACTTTTCCGACAGTTCAGTTTACTTTCATTTTGTCGAACTGCCCCGGAAGTTTGGTTTTCGTACACGAAACGGCATGCATATAAATAGAAAATAGCCGTGGATTTACCTCGATTCCGATAAGGACAGCGAGAGATTTATTGTTTATTGGGAGGTGAAGGTCAGTTTAGCTGACCGAAACGATGAAGAGAGCAGATTTCGGTAATTTTCGCAATCATCTGGCTGAAGAACATGATAGCTGTGGGATTGTCGCCATTATTGAGAAGAACGGACAACCGCATCGTGATAATATTTCCAAGATCATTGATGCGCTAATTAAGATGGAACACCGTTCCGGTTTTATCGACGGTGAAGGTGATGGTTGCGGGATTGTCGGTGATATCCCACGTGAATTGTGGGCAAAGAAGCTTGCCGCTGCCGACAATTCAACCGAACTGGCTTACTCTTCTTCCTTTGCTGTAGGTCATATCTTCATTCCGACTACAGGACATGATGTAGAAGATGTGAAAGCAGGTATTCGTGCTATGTTTGCATCTGCTTCGCTTACCATTGAGCTTGAACAAGCGAGTGCAGTGAACAGCCATGTGCTTGGCAAGAATGGTCGGGCAGACGAGCCTGTATTCTGGCAGATCGCATGCCAATACACCGGATCAAACAAGATCGAAAACGAACTGTTTGAGCTACTCATTACGATTGAAGAAACCTACAACGTACATGTTGCTTCCTTAAGCAACCACTCAGCTTCCTATAAAGTTATGGGGGCGGCAAACATTTTACCAGAATATTTCCAGGATATTCAGCAGCCAGAGTTTGCCTCTTCTGCTACGATCGGACATAATCGCTATTCTACTAATACATTATCCAACTTCTTCCGTGTGCAGCCATTTACGCTTCTTGGCCACAACGGAGAAATCAATACGATCCGTAAACTTGAAAATGAAGCGGAAATGCTTGGCGTTAGCCTCGTAAAAGGCGGAAGTGATTCACAAAACATGAATCGCACGGCAGAATCGCTCATTCACCGCTACGGCCTTTCCTTATTCGAGGCGATGGAAATGATCTTCCCGCCAATTATTAATGAAATGAAAAACCTGCGCCCAGAACTGCAGGATTTATACGTATACTACCGTCAGACATGGGGCCATTATGCACAAGGTCCAGCCGGAATCGTATCACGCTACGGCAATGAATGTATTTTCAGTGTCGATGCACTCGGTCTGCGTCCAGTATGGATGGTTGAAAGCGAAACGTCCTTATATTTCTCCTCTGAACAGGGCGTAATCCCGGTTTATGAGATGGTGCGTGAACCGAAGGCACTTGCTCCAGGTGAGAAAGTCGGCGTACAGCTCAATCCAGGACAGCCGATTACCGTTCTCTCCCACAGCGACGTGCAAAATCTCATTCTAGAACGATCTGGAAAACGTGCAGACTTCGCAGGCTTCCGCACCCAGCTTTCGTTCCCGAAAATAGCCAAAGCAAAGGCACCATTTGAGATTCTTGAATCCGTAAGCAATCAGCAGTATGCAGCATTTGGCTGGGAGCGCGAACACATTCAGCTTGCTGAGCAGATGTCTACCAATGGCGCGGAACCAATTCGTTCTCTGGGCCATGATGCACCACTTGCAGCAATTTCCAGTGCTCGCCAGAATCTCGCTGACTTCATTAAAGAAAGCGTAGCGGTCGTTACCAATCCGGCGATTGACCGCGAACGTGAGATTGAGCATTTCTCGACGCGCATGGTACTCGGCGGACGCCCTGATCTGTTCCCACAAAATGGAACGCTCACTGCTAGCATTGAAGTTCCGTCTCCGATCTTGCTCGAAGGTACGGAAGCGCAAGAACTCGCTGATCAGCTGAATACCGTTTCTGTTGAACAATTAATGGAGCATTTCGGCGATCATGAGCATATCCTTCCCGTGTTTTTCACAGCAGGCGAAACGATTCCTCAAGCACTCGAACGCATTGCAACTAGTGCGATACAATCCGCACAAGTGGGCGCTCGTGTCATTTTGCTTGATGATAGTGCCTCTCATCAAGATGAACAGTACTGGATTGATCCGCATCTGGTCATATCCAAAGTAGATCAGGCACTCAAAACGGCTCCATCCGCATCCGGCAATCTACGCCGTCAGGTAAGTCTTGTGCTCCGTTCTGCTGCGATTCGCAACCTGCATGACCTTGCGATTTCATTCGGTCTAGGAGCTGATGCGGTGTCTCCATACCTCCTCTTTGCTGCTGCATATGCAAAAGGAAACGTACAGGCGGTAGGAAACCTGTATAACACGCTGACAAAAGGTCTTGAAAAAGTTATTTCAACGATCGGGATTCATGAACTTCGTGGCTATGCCCGCCTGTTCTCCTCCATCGGCCTGCATACAGAAGTTGCTGACGTACTAGGCATCGTAAACTTCTGCGGCAGTAACACAGCCGGTACATCATTTGCCGATCTGGAAGCAGACAGCAAAGCACGTTATGAAGAATTCGGCATGGATGATGCACGTCCGGCGAAGATTTTCCACATGTGGCCGCGCGTCTGGAAATCAATCGGAGAGGTAGCGTCCGGCAGCCTGCCGTACCGTGAATTCGCCGATAAATTGATCGAGCAGGAAAAAGAAAATCCGCTCTCCATTCGTCATCTGGCCGACTTTACTATAGAAAAAGCAGAAAAATCGGTCGACTCAGCAACAGTAGATACAGCGATCGGTGAACACAGTCTGCCGTTCCTCATCTCTTCGATGTCGTTCGGTTCACAAAACGAAACTGCATTCCGCGCTTATGCCGAAGCAGCTGACCAATTAAACATGATCAGCCTCAACGGTGAGGGTGGCGAAATTAAAGATATGCTCGGCAAATATCCACGAACACGCGGACAACAGGTTGCATCCGGACGCTTCGGAGTAAACGTTGAGCTTGCTAACTCGACCAACCTGCTTGAGATCAAAATCGGTCAGGGGGCAAAACCAGGTGAAGGCGGTCACTTACCAGGTAGAAAAGTAACCGCAAAAGTTGCCGCAGCCCGCAACGCTACCCTTGGTTCTGACTTGATCTCTCCATCGAATAACCACGATATTTATTCGATTGAAGATCTGGCACAAATTGTAACGGAGTTAAAAACAGCGAACCATCAGGCTAAAGTGTGTATCAAAGTACCGATTGTACCGAACATCGGAACCATCGCAGTCGGCGTTGCCAAAGCGGGTGCAGACTACATCACACTCAGCGGGTTCGATGGGGGTACCGGAGCAGCCCGTGTCCACGCCATTCAACACGTAGGTCTTCCGGTTGAGATCGGCGTAAAAGCGGCTCATACTGCTCTGATCGAAGCTGGATTACGCGATCAAGTAGAACTGTGGGCAGATGGCGGTGTTAAAGGTGCACACGATGTAGCAAAACTTATCTTGCTCGGTGCTAACCGCGTTGGCTTCGGTACACTGGCTATGCTGGCTGTTGGCTGTACAACATGCCGCGGCTGTCATCTCGATACATGTCATGTCGGGATCGCAACACAGATCGAGTCGGTAGAAGAAGCGCAAGAGCATGGCCTGCGTCGATTCGTACCGCGTGTATTTGACGTAGCAGTTGGAAATCTGAAGCGCCTGTTTACATCGATTGGTGAAGAACTTTGTGCGATTACAGCTGAACTTGGCTTCGACCGTGTACAGGATATGGTTGGTCGTGCGGATATGCTGGTACAAACTCGTGGCCTGACACAAATGGATCTGTCCGCTATGCTGACAAGCGCTCCATTCGCCCTTGCTGAGCCAGTTGAAGCTCGTGTGCTTGTTGCGCCGAATGGTGAAGTCATCGAAGAAGAAGACAGCTATGCCTCACCGAATGCGCCAATCAACGAGACTTTCACAAACGTATTAAGTGACCAGCGTGTGCTCGGAAGCCGTTATTCCGGTGCCCGTGTCAAGCCATATCTGGATGGCAGCTATGTGAATCTGCCGGAAGTCTCGCTCACATTCGCAAACGGCTGTGTACCAGGCAACGGCCTCGCAGCTTTCAATGCAGAAGGCGTATCAATCCGCGTACATGGCGGTGCACAAGATGGCGTCGGTAAAACTGGATTCGGTGGACGTGTGGCGATTATGAAATCACCAAATACACGCGGCGAATTCATCAACGGCTCCGTGGGCAAAAGCTTCTGCTATGGCGCACAAAAAGGTTTGTACATCGTACAGGGTAATGCAGATGCACGCGCCTGCATTCGTCTCTCCGGAGCCGATGTCATTATTGGCGGAGAACTTACACAACCTGTAAACGACGTAGCTGGCGGTATCGGCGCACGCGCCAATATCAAAGGTTTTGCGTTTGAATATATGACCAATGGCCGCGCACTCGTAATGGGTGATCCAGGTCCGTGGATGTGCTCTGGCATGACTGGCGGTACTGTATACCTTCGCATCCAGCCAGAATTAGGACTCGACGAAGCAGCAATTACACGCCGTCTGGCCAAAGCGGCCAAAGTAACCATCCAGCCGCTGAATGCAAAAGGAAAAGAAGATATAGCCTACTTGCTTGGCGAATACATCGCGGAGCTTGAGGCAAGCGGACAGCCAGAAAAAGCAGCAGACATCGCATGCCTGCTTGCAGATGCAAGCGAGCACTTTATGATGCTGACGCCAGTGAAAGAACAGGCTGATCCATCGATTGCCACTGAATAATTGTGTTTCCTTTTCACCTGCACAGCTCCCAACTTGCAGTGTGAGTTACCACCTTTACCGGCAGCCGCTCTCTCCCAGGAGCGGTTGCCTTTGTTTTTTCATCTGAATAAACTCCTTACGTCTATCCATATTTCGTGGTACTATACATTATTAGACAACTATATAGGGAGGATCTATGCGAGTCGGAGCCCGTATTATCAAAACAGCCATTGCCCTCATCGTCGCTCTGTTCGTCTGCAACTGGTTCGGACTAAAGCCGCCAGCCCTTGCTGCAATCGCTGCTACGCTCAGTATTCAGCCAACACTGTACCGCACCTGGAAACAATTACGTGAACAGTTAGAAGCGAATGCAATCGGAGCTGTGCTCGGTGTGGCTGCTGCGTATTACCTAGGGTCAGAACCGATCATTGTCGGTGTCGTCGTCATGATCGTCATTCTGATTAATTTACGCTTAAAACTCGAAGAGAGTCTTGTTCTTAGTATCGTAACGGTTGTATCTGTTATGGAGACACAGACAGGCAACGATTTGATGTTTGCGTGGAACCGTTTTTCTCTAACCATCATCGGGATTTTCTCTGCGGCACTCGTGAATGCCGCATTCTTGCCACCTCGCTATGAGAAGCGCCTGCTTGACGAGGTAACACAGCTGAGTGAGAAATTCTCCTTGCTTATGCGAACTCTCATCCATAATGAAATGGAAGAAAAGGCGTTCCGGGCTGAAAAAATCAAGATTAAAACAGGATTTAAAAGCGTAGAAACGCTGTATGACCTATACACAGAAGAAGTAACTCGCTTCCGCAAAGTTACCTATTCTAGCAGCAAAAAACTGGTCATATTCCGGCAGATGCTGGTCGTACTCTATAAGGAAATGGATATGCTCCGCACCTTTGAACGGCATATTTATTCTTCCTTTGAGACGGATCATCATTTGTTCCCGCTCATCCAGAAACAGATTGAAGAATTAACTACGTATCACCAGGACATTCTCATGCTGTATGAAGGAGTACTCAAGCCGCGTGATACCGGACAGATGCCAGAGTCTATTTATGAGGAAAACCAGCGTCTTCTGCATGAATTCATGTCTCTCTATCCAAAAGTTAAACATACACCAGAGGAAGAAGATGACGGGCACTGGCTCCATCTATTCCCGGTCGTATCCGAGATGCTCGAGTATGCCACTCAGCTCGAACATTTAAACAAGCTTGTATACGCTTATCACACACATACCGGGGAAGAAAATTGAAAAAGATAGTTGACACATTATTCTTTACCACTTAGAATTTGAAATATAATTTCAAATCGTACGAAAACGCTTATCGCGAGAAGGCTGAGGGACTGGCCCTATGACGCCCGGCAACCTGCTAGCTCACCATTCTTGGTGAAAAGGAAAGGTGCTAATTCCTACAGAATGGGTTCATTCTGAAAGATAAGATTGACGCCTTTATTTTGTATGTTAGCGCCCTCTTTCTTTCTGAAGGAGGGCGTTTTTTGTATACCATTCCGTGCGAAAGGCTGGTTATAAACTATGAGTGAATTCATTACAGTGACGTATCAGACAGAAGGTAAAGATTTATATAAAAAAGCACAAGGTATCGCGGTTGGTATGACAGTTGGCAGTTGGACCGATCTCCCGCTTGCCCGCCAGGAACTGCTCGCATCCTATCTCGGAAATGTGGCGGATGTGCGGATTGAGCGCGAAGCAAATGGCATCCAACAAGGAACGATTGCGATCAATTATCCAGCTGGCAACATTACAGCCGATATTCCGGCTCTGCTCACAACCGTGTTCGGCAAACTGTCGATGGATGGAAAAATCAAACTGCTGGACATTGAGTTCCCACCTTCCCTGCTTGCTCAATTTCCTGGACCGAAATTCGGCATTACGGGCATCCGGGAGAAGCTCGGTGTGTATGACCGCCCGCTTCTGATGAGCATCTTTAAATCGTGTCTCGGACTACCGCTTGAAGACCTGGAAACGCAGTTCGCCGCACAAATTGAAGGTGGCGTTGATCTTGTTAAAGACGATGAAATCTTTTTTGTTGATAATCGTGCCCCGCTGAAAGAACGCCTGGCTGCTTATAATCGAATCATTGAACAGGCTGGACGTCCTGTGCTGTACGCAGCGAATCTGACTGGTCCGGTACACGAGATTGTTGACCGTGCCAAATATGCGATTGAGAACGGAGCGAACTGCCTCCTGCTGAATGTGCTGCCATACGGCTTTGACATTTTGCATCGTCTCGCTGCCGACCCGGATATTACCGTGCCGCTGATGGCGCATCCGTCACTTGCCGGTGCCTTCTATCAAGCAGCGGATTACGGCATCGCCTCTCCGCTTCTGCTCGGCAAGCTAAACCGCCTTGCAGGCGCAGACTTCATCCTGTATCCATCTCCGTATGGCTCGGTAGCACTCGAACGTGAAGAAGCACTGGCCATCGCTGATTATGCCCGAACCGAACAAAGCGCAGGTGCTCCCGCCTTCCCGGTTCCATCCGCTGGCATTCATCCGGGCCTTGTGCCACAACTATATGAAGATTTCGGTACGGATGTCATCATTAATGCAGGCGGCGGTGTACACGGTCATCCGAATGGAGCGACTGACGGTGGTCGAGCATTCCGCGCTGCCATCGATGCAGTCGTGAATGGTCAGACATTACAAGAAGCAGCTACAAACAATGCTCCGCTCGCGGTTGCTCTCGATAAGTGGGGTGGCGCATAACATGAGCAAAAAAATTGTGATCTTTTGCGACTTTGATGGCACTATCACTGAGAAAGACAACATTATTGATATCATGGCCGAATTCGCTCCGCCAGAATGGAAAAGTATCGTAGATGATATGTTTGCGAAAAAACAAAGTCTGCGCGCTGGCGTCCATGCGCTTTTCGCCCTGATTCCAAGCGAGAAGCGTCAGGAGATGACTGACTTCGTATTACAGCGCGCCGTCGTTCGCCCTGGCTTCGGAGAGTTCGTGGACTTCTGTCATGCACATGAAATTGAACTGCTTGTGACCAGCAACGGCATCGACTTCTTCATTGAACCGATTCTTGCCCCGTATGCAGATCGCATTCCGAAAATTTATTGCAATAAAGCGGACTTCACAGGCGAATATGTCAACATCATCTATCCATATACATGTGATGAGCACTGCGATGTGGACTGCGGCATGTGCAAAACAACCGTGAACCGCAGCTATCGTAACGACGACTATTTCAAAGTCGTTATCGGAGACAGCATTACCGACTTAGAAGGCGCAAAAATCGCGGATGCGGTAATCGCCCGTGCGTATCTGGAAGAAAAATGTGAAGAGCTTGGCATCGCATACGACCGCTTTGCTGATTTTTATGACTGTATCGACGCACTGAAACGACTTCAAGTAAAAACGGAGGGAACATCATGAGCACATTCACACATGAAGCCCGCCAACTGGCATTTCAACAGCTTGATCAAGCCAAACTTACCTTCGCTGCCCGAGGCTGGTTCCCAGGTACAAGCGGCAATCTCTCAGTCAAAATTAGCTCTTCTCCTCTGCTAGTTGCCGTAACAGCCAGCGGAAAGGATAAAACCATCTCGACGCCAAATGATTACCTTGTCGTCGATGCTGAAAACAAGCCGTACGAAGCGACATCGCTCAAACCGTCGGCTGAAACACAAATTCATACCGCGATCTATCGTAACATTCCGAAAGCAGGAGCTGTATTCCACGTTCATACGATTGCAAACAATCTCATCTCTGAGCTATACGGCGATGTCAGCTATGTAACCTTACGTGATCAGGAGCTGATCAAAGGTCTTGGTATCTGGGAAGAAGGAGCGGAGATTCGCATCCCGATCGTCGAAAACTATGCAGATATCCCAAAACTTGCGAATGCTGTGGAAAATGTTCTCGATCCACGCATCCCTGGAGTCTTAATTCGCAATCATGGCATTTATGCCTGGGGCGGCAATGACTTCGAAGCAAAACGTCACCTTGAATCATTTGAATTTTTGTTCTCATATCATCTTCAGTGGCTGCAAGTGCGCCACTTAGCCGTACAGGCATAATCCTATTACTTTTATACAGGGGGTATTAACGATGGCATACATTACATTCCGTGATACACAGGAGCAAATCGTAACAGGACACGAAGTTACTGAGTACCTGCAAACACAAGATGTTATTTATGAAAATTGGGGCGTAGAGCGTCTAACCGGCGAGCTGAAAGAAAATTACACGCTCACCGGTGAACAAAAACAACAAATCATTGAATCGTTCCGTCCGGAAATTGCTGAACTGAGCGCACGCCGTGGTTATCAGACAGAAGACATCATCGTGCTCTCTGATGCTACTCCAAATCTTGATACCCTCCTCGATAAATTTAAAGCAGAGCACCACCATACAGATGATGAAGTGCGCTTCTGCGTGGATGGACACGGCATCTTTACGTTGAAAGCTACGGATGGCCGCTACTTCGATGTTGTAATGGAGCCAGGCGATCTGATTTCGGTTCCGGCTTATGCGCGTCACTGGTTCACGCTATGCGACGACCGCAAAATCAAATGCATCCGAATTTTCGTTACACCAGCAGGCTGGGAAGCGATCTATGAGGAGCCGGGCACTCACGCATAACATTCTGTACAACAAAAAACAGGAGGATTCTTCTTTACGAAGAACCCTCCTGTTTTCGTTTCTTCAATAGATTATCATCTTAATCCGGGAAGTTACCTGATTTTCCGCCGACACGATATGGGGTACTGACACCTTCATAATTCATCATCGTACTCATGCCATATGTAGCATGCGGCAAGTTGTGACAATGCAGCATCCATAGACCCGGATTTTCCGCTTTGAGCATAATCTCATACGTTTCACCCGGACGTACGAGGATATTATCCATATACAACGGACTTCCGCTGATTGGCTTCCCGTTCCGGGTTAATACTTTGAATGCATGACCGTGTAGATGCATCGGATGATCAAGCTTACTCGGATTGCGGAATGTCATTTTGACTACATCACCTTTTCTAACCATTAAGTGCGGAATGTCCATACCTGATTTTCCGTTGATCGTATACACAAGCTTCGGATTGCCGTTCTCATCTTTTACGATCGCATCTCCTAGCGTCATATCATACGAACGAGTAGGCTTCTTGATTGCGGAGAGCGCATCGACTTTTGGTTTTCCGTATGCATAAATATCAACCATCGGGTATGAGGCGATCTTCTCCGCAGAGGCCCCTGCACTTCCCTCACTACTGCCAAAATTCATGCGCAGTAACTGACGCGCTTTCTCTTCCGTATCTCCGCTTACGACTTGTACAGACCCACTAGCTGGCATGCGAAACAAGAAGTCCATTCGCTGGCCTGCACCAATGGCAACCAGCTTGTTCTCAATTTTAGGTGGTTCGTTCAAGTCGAACCCGTCAATGGAAAGAAGTTGGTACGGGGCACCAACGACTGTCATATTATGCGTGAAGTTATCCGCATTGATGAGACGAACACGAACCATTTCACCTGGCTTCGCCGCAAATGTCTGGACTTTTTCTTTTCCATCTACCATGTAGTACGTATCCAGAAGCTTTAGCAGCATGACCGCATAATCTCGGTCATATTTCTTTTCTTTTGGCTCGATGATTAACTTGCCTGCCAGCCCTTTTTTGGCCTGTTCAGCACTATACTGATGCGAATGATACCAGAATGTTCCGGCACGTTGGGCGACAAATTCGTATGTATAGCTCTCTCCTTGCTTCACCGCATCTTGTGTAATGCCCGCTACCCCATCCTGAGAGCATGGAAGTTCTACACCATGCCAGTGAATAGCTGTTGATTCTTTCATTTCGTTTTTCAGATGAACGCGGACACGATCCCCCACCTGCACACGTAACTCCGGTCCAGGAACTGTGCCGTTGTAAGTCATCACTTCTACTTTTTCACCGGAAGCAAGCTGAATGGTCTTCGTCTGCGCGACCAGTGTAAATTCTTTTACCGGACGCTTTATGGTATCCGGCACAAATTCTGTACACGGTGTAACATGCTCCATCCCCTCATGTTCTCCACTCTCCGAATGTGCTGACGCATGTGTACCTGACATGTCCATGCCTTCTTCTGGCATTCCACCGGACTTTGCGGTGTACGTGTACATCCAGTATCCACCGACAGCAATCAGGACAGCACATAGAGCAGCTCCAAGCCACATGCGTGTTGTGCTGCTGAATCGATTCATTTTATCTATACCCCCCAGACCATATATACTCGTCATTCTATGGAATTGGACAGACTAGGTCAAGTTATAATCGTGTGAACACCATGTCTTCAACTTTAGACGTCATAAGATGTGGTAATATATAGGGAAGAGGTAGGAGGAATAGAGTTGGAGGCAAAACGATTGCGGCAGCTACGCCGAAAAGAACTGATTATCCTGAATATGTTTAGCATTTTTGTCATTCTTTTATCAACAACCCTGCCAATGATCTCGATCAAGTATTTTCAAGTTGGATTTGGAACGTTCATCATGCTAGACTCTCTGCTAAAACTTCTTCCCTATCCATATGCATCACTTGGTATTTTCTTTTGCTTCTTTCCATCCCAGCGTGAACTTCATGATTATGAATTGAATCGCTTCGGTCTAGAGTGGAGGCGAATTTCAAAAAATGGTCTTATCATGTCTTGCTTAACTGGTGCCCTGTTAATCGGAGTTGGACTCATGCAGAAGCCTTCCGCTCAAAATTTTGGTGAGTTTGAAATGCCGTGGGGCTTCTTTATTCTGCTGCTTTTCATTACACTGCCAATGCTTAACTGGTTCTCGATTCGTCATACAAAAAAAATCGACCAATTCACGCGGGAAGAAGGGCTCGCCTATTTACAGAGACAAAACCAACCGTTATGGAAGACGATTCTCCTCGGTCTGCTACTTGCTCTCTTTGGTTTTTGGGCTATTCTCTTTTACATTCTACATACACTATAGTACCAAACACTATCCTTTCTCGCACGCTGAGATACAGGATAGTGTTTTTCTATTCTTATTGACCACCCCACGAAACTAGTGTACTATATAACTAATACACTAAAACAAAAAGGAGTGATATACGTGCAAGCATTTGTTGGATACATCAAAAAAGAAGGACGTATGATGCGAACATTTCTTATCATTATGCTCGGACTACTAGCAGGGTTGATTATTTTCAGCCTGTATACGTCTAGTAAAGCAAACGGAATAGACATACATGCGGCCAAGCTTATCGCAGCCTTCATTCTGTGTGGCATACACATCGGCTATTTACCGATATACATGATAAAGAGCCTGGGCAACGAAAGCAATCGCATGCATCTATGGCTAACGCAGCCACAGCCAGCATGGCAGCTACTTGGAGGTAAGCTTCTCACTGGTCTAGGAGGATTTGCTCTTTCTTTTCTTATTAGTCTGGGCTATCTGTTAATTGCAATTCAACCGCTAAAAGGAATCATCATGAATACGAGCGTCGAAAATGTATATACGTTGATCGGCAGCGTTGCACTCTTTATTGCGCTAGCAAGCTTATATTTGGCGATCGGCTATCAATTTGCCTGGTCCATTTACAAAACACTATACAGTCGTTTGAAAAGCTGGAGTGTCGTCGTAACGCTTATCGTTCTCATTGCATTGATGATGCTGCTAGAAAAAATCAGCCAACTACCTGGATTACATGAACTGAACAGCCTCACAGTCGACTTTCCCACTTTGCACACCTCAACACAGCAAATTAGCATACAAGCAGAATCAATCGGACAATTCCCAATTGGCTGGCTCCTATTTGGCATTATAAAAGCCATCTTACTGTTCGCCACATCCTGCTACCTTCTGGAGCGAAAAGTGGAGGTCTAATTCATGGATACATTCAGCACAGAAAAACCGATCTACTTACAAATTTCCGATCATATCACCTGGCAAATCGTCAGAAATGAGCGGAAACCTGGTGACAAGCTACCATCCATTCGAGATATGGCACTTGAATTCAAAGTAAATCCCAATACGGTATCAAGAACCTATCAGGAGTTGGAACGTATGGAAATCGTCGAAACACGCCGCGGACAAGGTACATTTGTAACAGAGAATCTAGAAAGTATCGTTCAATGGAAAGAAAAGTTAAAACAGGAGCACACCCGGAAGTTTATCCATGACATGAAACAGATGGGGTTTACAAAAGAAGAAACGATGCGATGTATCGACCAGCTTTTTGATTCTAACGAGGGAGGACAGCGACATGATTGAGCTGCAAAACGTCAGCAAACGCTACATCACCCAAAGCGCATTGACTAATATTTCTCTGACACTGCCAAAGGGAAAAATCATCGGCATTATCGGGGAGAACGGGAGCGGCAAGTCCACGACACTAAAGCTCATCGCTGGACTGATCCAACCAACAAGCGGAACTATACTCGTAGATGGTATTCCGGTTACGCGACGAATTAGTCAGTATGTTGCTTATTTATCAGAGCTTGATCAACTGTATGATTTTTATACGGTCCAGGAAATCGTCAAGTATTACGCTTCCCAATACCCGGACTTCGATCAGAATAAAGCACAGGATATGATTCAGTTCTTCAAGCTTGATCCAACTAAAAAAGTTGCGCATCTTTCCAAAGGGAATCGAGGAAGGGTCAAGCTTGTACTTACGCTGTCTCGTAACGTACCGTATATTTTGATGGATGAGCCGCTGTCTGGTCTTGATCCACTCGTGCGTGATTCTGTCATTCGCAGTCTCATCTCATTCATTAATTTCGAGGAACAAACGGTGATCATCACCACACACGAAATCGCTGAAATCGAACCATTGCTTGATTATGTAATTATGATCAGCAACGGTCAAGTGCTTGCCAGTACGGAGGTCGAACAAATCCGCGAGCAAAAACAACAAAGTTTGCTAGAATGGATGAAGCAACTATCCTCCTGAAACACTTAGCTTGAGATAGGGTAATCACGATAGAAAGAAGCTGTCCTTTATCATAGGACAGCTTCTTCTTTTTGCTTGATATTCTTATTATTTCTTCGGCAATTTAAAAGAACTCTTCAGCGATACAATCAGATTGAATACAAGCTCATCTGCTGTCGTATCTTTCGGATCAACATTGAAATAACCGTGGCGGAAGAACTGGAACTTATCATGTGCTTTCACATCTTTCATGTTCGGCTCGACAAATCCTTGCACGACTTCCAGTGAATTCGGATTGACGTTCTCTAGGAACGATTTCTCCTCATCTTCCTGCTCATCGAGGATAAGCGGTTCGTACAGACGGAATTCAGCCGGGACAGCCTGTGTCGCTTCTACCCAGTGGATCGTTCCTTTCACTTTACGAGCATTAAAATCTGATCCGCTTTTTGTCTCCGGGTCGTATGTGCAATGCAGTTCCACTACATTGCCATTCTCGTCTTTGACGAAGTCATTACACTTAATGAAGTACGCATGCTTTAAGCGCACTTCATTACCAGGGAACAGGCGGTGGTATTTGCTCGGTGGCACTTCCATGAAATCATCTTGCTCCACGTAAATCTCGCGGGAGAATGGAATCTGACGAATGCCCATCTCCGGGTTTTCCGGGTTAATCTCTGCATCTAGCATCTCGACCTGTCCTTCTGGATAGTTCGTGATCACCACTTTGAGCGGACGAAGCACACCCATCGTACGTGGCACCTTGAGTTTCAAGTCTTCGCGAATAAAATGTTCGAGTAGCTTCTCATCTACGGTACTGTTGCTGCGAGCAACACCGATCTCACGGCAGAATGTACGAATCGCTTCCGGTGTATAGCCGCGGCGGCGCAGACCGGAGATGGTTGGCATGCGAGGGTCATCCCAGCCATCAACATGCTTCTCATCTACAAGAAGTTTAAGTTTACGCTTACTCATTACCGTATTCGTCACGTTCAGACGAGCAAATTCGTACTGACGCGGGCGAGCTTCCATCTCGCATTCTTCGATGACCCAGTCATACAATGGACGGTGATCTTCAAATTCCAGCGTACAGATGGAATGCGTCACGCCTTCGATAGCGTCTTCGAGTGGGTGCGCGAAATCATACATCGGATAGATGCACCATTTATCACCTGTATTATGATGTTCCGCATGAGAAATACGGTACAGAACTGGGTCCCGCATATTCATATTCGGGGAGCTCATATCGATTTTGGCACGAAGCACTTTCTCGCCGTCTTTGAACTCACCTTTACGCATCCGCTCAAACAAATCGAGATTTTCTTCCACGGTACGATTGCGATACGGGCTCTCCTTACCTGACTCTGTCAGCGTACCACGCATTTCGCGCATTTGCTCAGGCATAAGCTCACATACGTACGCCTTCCCTTTTTTGATAAGCAGCACCGCACGATTGTACATTTCTTCAAAGTAATCGGAAGCAAAGAACATGCCGTCCCATTCAAAACCGAGCCATTTCACATCTTCTTTAATCGATTCCACGTATTCCACATCTTCTTTCAGCGGGTTCGTGTCATCAAAGCGTAAATTCGTCTTGCCTTTGAATTCATCAGCCAGCTCAAAGTTCAGGCAGATGGACTTTGCGTGTCCGATATGTAAATAACCGTTTGGCTCCGGCGGAAAGCGAGTTACAACTGTATCGACCTTCCCGGATTGCAGGTCGTCGGTGACAATATTTTTAATAAAATTCGATGTCCCTGGATTCGTTTCCAATTGAATCACCTTTCTCCATGTAATGTAAAATAACATACGTTTTTTTATCTATCATAGCGTCTACGCTGCGAGACTTCAACCGTATGAGAAAAGATCCATCCAGCCGTATCAACTCTCATCCAAATTTTGTACTGTGAACAACTTGTAGTACGCCCCATGCAGTGCCATAAGCTCCGCATGAGTTCCCTGCTCACGAATCTGTCCATTCTCGATCAACACAATCACATCTGCATGCGTGATCGTAGACAGGCGGTGTGCGACAATAAAGGTCGTACGGTTATACGCGAGCTTCTCAAGCGCTTGCTGGATGAGATGCTCCGACTCGAGATCCAGCGCAGACGTTGCTTCATCGAGAATGAGAATGCGCGGGTTTTTGAGAAACACACGTGCAATCGCGATGCGTTGCTTCTGCCCGCCGGAAAGCTTGACGCCGCGCTCACCAATCTCCGTATCATAGCCGTCTGAAAGCTCTAGAATGAAATCATGTGCATTCGCTGCTTTCGCGGCTGCGATTACTTCTTCCTCGCTCGCCTCTGGATTGCCCATCAGGATATTCTGCCGGATCGAATCACTGAACAAAATATTGTCCTGCAAGACCATACCAATCTGGCTACGCAAGCTCTTCATCGTTACATCCCGCACATCGTATCCGTCAATCCGAATGCTGCCGCTCTCTACATCATAGAAGCGCGGAATCAGACTGATCAGCGACGATTTCCCCCCGCCGCTCATCCCAACAAGTGCCACCGTTTTCCCCGGTTCTACGGTCAGGTTAACACCGCGCAGCACGTCTTCTCCCTCATCGGCGTAACGGAAGCGTACTCCGTCAAATTCTACCCGACCTTCGATGCGTGGCAATTCATGTGCACCTGGCTTATCGGTAACATCATACTTCTCATCGAAAAACTCAAATACACGGTCCATCGACGCATATGCCTGCGTCATTGTAGTCGAGGCATTGACCAGACGGCGAAGCGGCGCATACAACCGATCCAGATACGCATAGAACGCAACCAGTTCTCCGACTGTCAACGTTCCGTTCACAACCCGATAGCCTGCCACCATAATGACAAGCAGCGGTGCAATGTCGGTAATCGTATTCACCGTCGCAAATGTTTTGGCATTCCAACTCGTATGGTCAAGCGCTCTAGTCAGGAAATTCTGATTGCGCGCATCGAACTGCCCCTGCTCATGCTCTTCTAACGCGAAGCTTTTAATAACCGGCACGCCCTGGACACGTTCGTGCAGATGCGCCTGCAAAGTGGCGAGCGCCTGCGAGCGGGTGCGCGTTAAACCTCGCAACCGGGAGTAAAAATATTTGATCGAAAATCCATACAGCGGGAACATACAGATCGAGACAAGCGTCAGCCATCCGTCCATTGACATCATAATGGCTACAGCGATAAGCAAGGTGACCAGATCGAGCCAAATATTCATCAGGCCCGTATCCACGAAGCTCTTCGTCTGCTCTACGTCGTTAATAACCCGGGAAATGACTTCTCCTGCCCGATGATTATGAAAATACCGCAACGATAACTTCTGAATATGATCAAATGCTCGACTGCGGATATCGTACAATACACGGTTCGATACTGACTGCGCCAAATACTGCCGCCAGTACTCAATCGGCCAGCGCACAACCGTAAAAATAAAAAATACCCCCACCATAATCCAGCTAAGCTGCGTAAGCTTGGCATGAGCATCGCCCGACACAAGCAAAATATCATCCACTACATATTTCAGCAGCAGCGGCATAATAAGCGGAATGCCGAATTTTACGATACCGATCGCAATCGTGGTAATAATGCGCGTCCAGTATGGTTTTACGAACAGCAAATATCGCTTGATGCTTTCCATGCTTCCCCTCCTTACTTTTACAGCTGAAATGATAAAAAACTCCTTTCCACAAAGAAAAGGAGTCTTACTGATTCTTCAGCTGCAAATACCGTTCATACCAGCGCTCAACAAAACCGGGATGAAACGGCCCCCTCCGTTCTTGTATCCAGGTTACAACTTCCTGAACACCTTTGTGTACAAGCTGAATTACATCCTGCGGATACTGCATGCGGCGGCTGTGCAGCGCGAACTCTTCCTTATCCAGAATGTTATAGCTCATATCCGGATACACCTTCACATCAAGATCATAGTCGATGTAGGTAAGCAGATCATTACGGAATAAAAACGGTGAGCCAATGTTGCAGTAGTAATAGATGCCATCTGTCCGAATCATCGCAATCGTATTAAACCACTGTCCCCGTCCAAATGTACAGATCGCCGGTTCACGCGTCCGCCACTCCCGCCCGTCCGATTCTGTTACACGGACGTTATCATTGCCGCCAATCAGCACGGTATCACTTCTGTGAAGCAAGATCGTTTTATCCCACGAACGGTGGAATAGCTGGTCGTGCTTATAGCTTTCAATGCGAAATGGAGTGCCGGGTGATGTCATCACGCTCTCCTTCCTTTTTCTTCATAATATATGGACTGTGTTTCTCACTCATTCAGCCCACTTCAGATTCTGGATCAATTTTCTTGGATAACGTGATGTACTCCTTTATGTCATACCCTAATGAACTGTAGAAAGGAAGCACCTTCTTATTATCCTGATTTACCATAATAAACACTCTCGTGACGCCGCGCTGGCGGAACCGTTTCTCGAGCGCCTCGACAAGTTTGCGCCCCAGTCCGTGCCCCTGAAGCTTCGGGTCCACTGCCAGCCGATAGAAATAACCGCGCGTGCCGTCGATCGTCCCAACGATAACGCCAGCTACCTGGCCTTCGTATTCAGCAATCATCACAAGATCACTGTCCCATGCTAGCTGTCTGGCTAACGCGTCAAGCGTTTCGGTTTCTGTTTGTTCGAGCCCTGTTTCTTCCCAGATGCGAGTGATAAATGCATAATCCCCTAAGCGAAACGACCGTATTAACACGCCTATGTCCTCCCTGCTTTTTATCTCCTCTTATTTTACACTACCTGTAGAAAAATGTCGCGTGCGAAAACGTACAGGCTATTCATGAACAAAAAAGCCTGCCGTATACCGGGCAGGCTCCTAACTATACCCCACAGGAATGAACGACATTCCATTCGCTGTACATGCGGTGAACTTCTTCTTCCTGCTCATTTATCGTTATACAAGCTGCTTCAATCATTTCCTCAATTTGAAACAGGGCTTCATCTACCTGATTCAGAGTCAATGTATCAATATGTTCCCCTCCAAGAAGTATTGTACGGCGATCCGTTAAATCCATTCTCATCCATCTATAGACAGATAGCATCTGGCGCTGCTCCGCCAGACGATCAGACATTTCCGCTTCCCAGGTCAATACTTCTTCTAGAGGGTACATGATTCATTGCCCCTTTCATTATTCTGTTTTTTTCATTTATTCAATCAATTTAATTGAAAACCCTTTCATAAAATGAGTGATTTGTGAACATTCCTTGAAAACCTACCAATATATTTAATTAGTATATGCAGTAAGACAGCAGAAAAGAAGGCATAGCATAGCAAAGCTCAGCCTCTTGATATTGCTTGATGGTTTTCATCCAAAGTATGCTAGGAGCGGGATCGGGTGGGGCAACGGAACGCCTGTACTCGACTCCCCAGCGGAAGGAGCTAGGTGAACGGGCTTTTGCCCACAATACTTCGATGCACATACATCGTGGGTCCTCTTTTGTGGGCGAGTTCACCTGGCTCCTGGAGCGGACAGTCCCAACTTCTCCGTAAGCGTACCGAAGTGACGAGGTCCCGCCCGATCCCGCTCCTCCACCACACTTTGGAGAAAACCGCATCAAATCTGCCTATAAAAGAACTGAAATCCCCCCATCTACAACAAGCGTCTGTCCACGAATCATGGATGCCTGATCAGAAAGCAGGAACATAACCGCATTGGCCAGATCTTCCGGTTCAACCATACGCCCGGCCGGGGTACGGGCTGCCGCCTCACTTACAATTTCTTCCCGGTTCGGGAAATGTTTAAGTGCATCCGTGTCGACCGCTCCACCCGATACAGCATTCACAGAAATATTCATCGGCGCAAGCTCAATGGCCAGATAGCGTGTAAGCGATTCAAGTGCCGCTTTGGATACCCCTACCGTTGTATAATTCGGAATGACAAACTGAGAGCCGAGGCTTGAGAGACCGATGATTTTACCACCGCCTGTTTTCTCCATCAGCTTCGCGGCTTGCTGTGCACAAAACAAATACGCGCGGCTGTTAATGTTCATCGTCCAATCCCAGTGCGACTCTTCAAGTTCCATCAATGGGCGAAGCACACCAGATGCTGCATTACTAACAAAATAATCAAGACGCCCGAATTCCCGATCGATCTCTTCGAACATTTCTTTGATGTTATCTTTATCCGCGATGTTTCCTTTAATAAGCTGCACGCGTACGGTTACGCAAATAATTAATCACAAGATCGCACCCCTGCTCGGCTAGACGCAAGGCAATCGCTTTGCCAATCCCCCGTGTTCCGCCGGTAATAAGGGCTACTTTGCGTTCATTCATATGGATAACTCACCCTTTCTGTTGTTTACTGCCTCTTCATATGTATTCTCCCGATTATATCATACGTTTTCTCACCATGTTTAACTGCCGCCAGACAGGGAACGTTAGTAAGAGAACCCGCCTTAGGAGGTGAGCAACCGTGTACATTGGGCGAAAATTTGATGAACTTGATAACGTTCCCCTTTCCGAGTGGGATATGAAAGAGCTTCTGTACCATCACGATATGATGGACGATCTTGTTTCGTACTTGAACACGCAAGGAAATAGTCGCCACAAGCAAATCATTGCCGAAATTGAAAAACGTGGCGGACGTAGCGGCGACCGCGGGGCCTGGGATCACAGCTCGCGCATTATTTACGATTAGCACACTATTTATTATACTTTTTTATTTGTATTGTATTGAAATATGGAATGAGTACGCTATAATAAATATGGAAAGCAAACTCGTTACCAAATTTTGAAGGAGGAATTTATCATGGCTAAATTCGAATTACCAGCTCTTCCTTATTCTTTTGATGCTCTTGAACCGCACATTGATGCACAAACAATGGAGATCCACCACGATCGTCATCATGCAACATACGTGAACAACCTGAACGCAGCACTCGAAGGTCACGCTGAACTCGCAGGCAAATCTATCGAGGAACTGCAAAACCTTGACAGCGTACCAGAAAGCATCCGCACAGCGGTTCGCAACAATGGTGGCGGTCACTACAACCACAGCCTGTTCTGGGAAATCATGTCCCCGAACGGTGGCGGTGCGCCAACTGGCGAAGTAGCAAAAGCTATCGAGGCTTCTTTCGGCAGCTTCGACAAAATGAAAGAAGAATTCGCAAAAGCAGCAGCAACTCGCTTCGGTAGCGGTTGGGCATGGGTTGTTGTTGACGGCGACAAACTGGCTATTACAAGCACTCCGAACCAAGATAACCCGCTGATGGAAGGTAAAACTCCAATCCTTGGTCTCGATGTTTGGGAGCATGCTTATTACCTGAAATACCAAAACAAACGCCCGGATTACGTTGGTGCATGGTGGAACGTAGTAAACTGGGATGAAGTGAACAAACGCTACGCGCAAGCGAAGTAATTATACTTCCTTTGTGCAAGAGTAAGAGGACAGTCATTGTGGCTGGCCTCTTTTTTGTGAGCTCGGAAGTTATGTTTTTGAGAATCGAGTAAGGTTGGTGGTGGGAGTAGAGAAGAGAGAAGCCGTTCGCTTCGGTACGCTTTACAGAGAAGTGATGGCTGGCCGCTCCAGGAGCCCGGCGAACGTGCCCGCAAAAGAGGACCCGCGATGTTTTTCATTGAAGTATTGCGGGCAAAAATCCGTTCGCCGTTCTCCTTCCGCTGGGTAGAAGCGTATAGGCGCTCTCTTGCTTCTCTCTCCTCTCCTCCCAACAACGCTCTGATTTCAAAAAATCAAAACCCAGTATGTACGTGAATTAGCAACCATACGGGAAGTGTATGGACAAGCTTGGGCAAATAACATTGATCTCCCTTCTTCTTTTAGGCAAGGAAGTAAAATCAATTACCAGGAAAGTACAGTTAACTTAATAACAAAAGACCTCCGTTCCAAACTCTAATTTATTTGTTCAATTGTTGGAACATTAAGGTGAGGTGTAAAGATGAAAAAATCTATTGTACTTAACATTGTCTTATTCTTTTTGATTATGAATATATCTCACTTCGTTATTGCTGAAGAAATAGATAAAAAGAAGGAAGAACGACAAAAATGTTCAAAATATGAATGGCATGGCTGGAACGAAGGATACGATATTGGACTCACAAGTGGAAAAATGATTGAAAAAAATGAGACGATTAGACGTTTACTCAATGCAGGTTTTACAGACAAGGACATAATGAAATATGCAGATGTATCAGCAAAAGACTTGGAAAATATGAAACGTGTATTGGAAGAAACAAATGGAAAATTGCCAGAAGACCCTGATTATAGTCGTTGGTTGGAAAAGCATTGGTGGAAATGGAAGTACGGGGTTGATGTTGAAGTTAGGTGGCCACGAACAGCACGAGAAGTAAAAATGGAGCGAGTGATTATGTCCAATCTATCTCCTGCGATTCAAAGGGCTATACAAGAGCATTATGGGAAACCCAAGCCATTTGAGTGCCCACAGCTTATCGAATTAGAGCCCCTGCCTGAATACGGAACTGAAGATGGAACATTCAAATTCAAACTCAAGGTGCGTGTACGGGCTGAACAGGATGAAGTTATGATGTGGTTTGACAACGCACATTCCAATTATTATAAATTATTGAGTATCCAAACACGACATTTAAAAGAGCAAGAACCTATTCCATGTCATTGATAAACAGGCCCAACTGTCGGTAGGCGCGGAGAAGGAAGGAGGCTGGCGCACAGATTTTTGCCCATAACCCTTCTGTGAAAATTTCGAAACTAGAAATCTTTGGATAACGTATACTATAGTATAGAAGTAAAAACTTATCGTGAGGTGACCAACTATGAACTTAACTGGTGTTATTACAGAACAGCGTCGCTACATGCAGCGCGTTTTTTCGTGGATGTTCGCCGGACTTCTTATGACGGCAATTGTGGCATATGCACTAAGCCTCAATCATAATGTCTTAGCCTATTTCTCCGCGAACCCGTTTGCACTGTTTGGGATTATTATTGCTGAACTCGTTATGGTCTTTTTCCTTTCTGCCCGCGTTCAGAAGCTGTCTATTACTACAGCGATGCTGTTATTTTTCGTCTATGCAGCACTAAACGGGATTACATTCTCTCTTGTGTTCGCCGTGTATACGACAGCATCCATTGCCACGACTTTTCTCGTAACAGCCGGGATGTTTGGGGCAGCCGCCCTGTACGGTTATGTTACGAAGCGCGATCTGTCTCGTATGGGTTCGATTCTGACCATGATGCTGATTGGTCTTCTGCTGGCGACTCTGGTGAACTTCTTTCTTGCTAGCTCCGCACTGTACTGGCTTACAACGTATGCTGGAGTCATTATTTTCACGGGTCTGACTGCATATGACATTCAGGCCATTCGAGAAGCGAATATCATCGGCAATGAGGGCACAGATGACGATACGAAAGAAGCGATTATGGGCGCGCTCATTCTGTATCTCGACTTCATCAACTTGTTTCTTTACCTGCTGCGCATTTTTGGCAATCGTAATTAAGCAACGACAAGAAAAGGCAGGCGATCCGCAACATGGATCACCTGCCTTTTTCATTTATCTCCCTGCCTGTGTTCTTTGTGATATTCTTTCAGTTCACTCAGCAGCTCCGATTCACGGTAACTGTCCGCAAGGAACGTCATCCCATACACTTGCCGCCCCATCTTTTCCTGCTGCCATTTTAAAATTCCCCGGATGTCGAATGGTTCATGATACAGAGTAAAGTGCAGGCTAACCTCAAGCTCTCCTCGATAAAGCGGGAGATCAAGAGCGGTTGAAAATTTGGCACCTTTGGGACTAATATCGTGAATAAGGGCGTCCCCCTCCCTACTGTTCACATTTTTCTCTTCCAGGCGCAAAATACGGAATGTCCCGGCGAGTCCATCCGGAAACGCTAGTCGAAATCCTTCTTGTCGTTTATACTGCATACTCTCACCTCTGCATCAAAATGATTAAAGTAAACTTCCCTGGAATCCTTCGCGAAGCCCGTCTGCAATTTTTTTATGAGATACAGGGAACGGATACACATCCATTTCCTCCGGTCGCACCCACTTCATACGCTGCTTCTCTTCCTCCACCCCCGCATCTGGCACTTCTCCCTCATACGTGCATATATATGTCTGCATATTCCATTGTAGGTGAGAGAAAATATGGCTATGTTCCATCACTCGTTCACGCGGGATGGCTCGTATGCCAAATATCTTATATAAGTATACACTCAGCTCTTCTCGCATGTGCACCTCATTCGCATATTCGATATGGGGAAACTCCCACAAATCTGCAAGCAACCCCGTATCAGGTCTGCGATGAATAAGCCACGTACCGTCCGGTCTGCCAATAAGCGCAACGGCGCGCTGTTCGATTCGGCCCTTCTTTGCTTTGGACTTAATCGGCAGCTCCTTCTGTATACCAGCTGCTCGCGCCCGACAATGAACCGCTACCGGACAACTTTCACAGCGTGGTGAGCGCGGAATGCAGATTAATGCCCCTAGCTCCATCAATGCCTGATTAAAGAAAGACGGATTATGCTCGGCAATAATGACCCGGATAATGGCTTCAAATAACTTGCGCGTAGAAGGCTTCGCGATGTCGTCTTCGATTAGCAAAATGCGTGAGAGCACCCGCATCACATTGCCATCCACCGCTGGCTCTGGCAGACCGTATGCGATGCTGAGAATGGCTCCGGCTGTGTACGGACCGACACCCTTCAGTGCGTGTACATCCTCAGGTGTATTCGGTACGTCCCCGCCGTATTTCTCCTGCACTTCCTGTACAGCTGCATGCAGATTGCGAGCACGGGAATAGTAGCCCAATCCTTCCCAGTACTTATACACTTCCTCAAGCTCGGCTTCTGCCAGATCACCTGCAGTCGGGAATCGTTCCATAAATCGTTCGTAATAAGGTATTACAGTGTCTACTCGCGTCTGCTGGAGCATGATCTCTGAAACCCATACGCGATACGCATCACGATTTTTTCGCCATGGCAGAATACGCTGCTCACGCTCAAACCAGTACAGCAAATCATTTTGAAAAGCGTCTATTGCAAAATCTCCGATACTCTCCAGATGTCTATCATGCTGTTTTTTGACCATATCCTATGCATCCTCTCTACGTATCGGGGCGAATGCCCACATATGAAGCTTCTCTGTCCCGCCAACAATACAGTCATTGATTGTCTGCCAGAACACACCCGGTGCCGCATTCTCATCACAACGCTTCCGCTTGATCTTCTCATACGCTTCTACTGTCGGCACATGAAACATCTCCACAAACAAATTTGGCTGGTCTACTCCTTCATATACGTCGAAGTCATGAACACCAATTTGCTCCATGGCCATACTTACC
Organism: Aneurinibacillus soli; assembly: GCF_002355375.1. Lineage (GTDB taxonomy): Bacteria > Bacillota > Bacilli > Aneurinibacillales > Aneurinibacillaceae > Aneurinibacillus > Aneurinibacillus soli. The sequence goes on from NZ_AP017312.1 coordinate 3,821,679, forward strand.
TGTTCAATTTTATCCAGATAATCTTGACGTTTTTCAGGAATAATCTTATACTCAGCAAACACCTGAATTTTACTCATCGTTGCACGCTCCTCTATGTGATAATCATATGTTTTATGTAAAGTAGCTACACTTCTTGACGATTTTCCTTTATAATAAATGATAGTACGCTATACAATCCACGAAAAAGAAAATTTCACATTATATAAAATGGGAGGAATCTATTTTTGGATACTGCTACCCACATTGCTATGGGGTTTGGTCTTGCAGGTCTCGCGTTTTTGGACCCGGCGGTAGCGGCGAACCCGCATCTCGCGGACGCTGTTCTGTTCGGCACGTTACTTGGTTCTCATGCACCTGACTTTGACACTGTGTTGAAGCTACGCGGCAATGCCACGTATATTCGCAACCATCGTGGGCGCTCTCACTCCATTCCCGCTATCCTTCTCTGGACCGGATTGATCAGCGGCGGTGTATATGCGTTTTTCCCGAGCGTATCCTTCCTTCATCTAATGCTGTGGACGCTTTTAGCGATTGCCGTTCATGTTACGATTGATTTGTTCAACTCGTATGGAACACAGGCTGCACGTCCCTTTACGAAACGATGGATTTCGTTTAATGCACTTAACATTTTCGACCCATTTATTATGGGCATTCATATAATCGGCTTCTTGCTCTGGAACGCCGGAGCCAATCCAGGTTATGTGTTTGCTGCCGTATACAGTGTCATGATTACGTATGTAATTCAGCGTGTAATGACATACCGAAGCCTCGTTATACAAGCGAAACAAAGTCTAGGTCAGGATGGACAGTTTATCCTCCTGCCGACGATTCGCTGGACGCGCTGGGGCGTTGTCGCTCATACCGAGATCGCTTCGTATGTCGGTGAGATCCGCAATGGTGAATTCATCTGGCATGATACGTTCTACAAGAAAGAGACGAATGATGTCATTGCCGAGGCGATGAAGGATGATAATGTGCAAGCGTTCCTATCGTTTACCCGTCATCCTCACGTTTATACAACGAAGCGTGAATTCGGCCATGAAGTGCGTTGGATTGACCTGCGTTACCGAACCAAAACACACTATGCGTTTATTGCCATTGTCCATCTCGATGAAGAGCTGAACGTTATCGATTCTTACACCGGCTGGGAATACCGGGAGCATAAGATCGAAGAGAAGCTTGCCGCACCGGAGTGGATGCTTGAACGAACACACTAAAAAAAGCAATGCGAACATGCCGCATTGCTTTTTCTTATTTCTTCTTTTTTCCCGCGCCTGATTTCGGCTGCGTTTGCATTTTACGAGATAACTGGTTCATTTGTTTCTGGTTCAGATTCATCCCCATTGAACGGGCGATTTGCTGAATTTGTTTTTCATCCATTTGCATGTTTGTCATCTGATTTTTCAGGTACCATACTCCAATAGCGAAGCCTCCGGCCAACCCGAGAATCAGCGTCAGAACAGGGGTAATATACTGCCACATAACGATCTTCCCTTCCTTACGTAATTTTCCGGCAATCAAGTCATATTTTACTTTGCTTATACATGCATGTCAAAGCATTCTTAGCAGTATTATGGAGCATAAAAGTGCTGTGTATAGTATGTACCGTATACTCCGGCTCCAATTTTTTTGAATTTTGGGTTTAGGAGACTCTTGCGATGCCCCACACTGTTCATCCAACCGAATACTGCTTCGATGCTGTCTGTGTAGCCCATCGCAATATTTTCTGCCGCTATGGTGTACCGAATATTTTCTGCTGCCATTAAATCAAACGGAGATTTGCCGCTATGGGTAGTATGTGAGAAATATTTATATACACTCATATCTTTACTATGCTTATAAGCAGATGTAGCTGCCTTATCACTCCAGGCAAGTTCACCAAGTTTATGCTTTGTTCGCTCCTGATTAGAAAGAAGCTGCACGCCACGCGCTGCATCATGATCGACCTGCGTTGTATCGGTCTTGTACGTCGGAATAGACGGCTGACGATAATACACATAGCGGTAACTGAAGTAACGCTTGTATACTAGTTCCTCTGGATTTACAATCCGAACCCCGAGTAGCTTTTTATTATCCAGCGTATCATAATATGCAATTATCGCCTGTGATCCGCTTTTGTAGAGCACTTTTTCCTGTTCTTTGTTCTCAAATGTAAACTTCGCGCCAAACAATTCCCATTGTGGCGCAACCTCATAGCGCAGCTTCTTCTCGACTGTACTGCGCGTACTGCCAATCTTCACGCCACCTAGCGACATAGACGGATGACTTGTAAAGATCTCGATAACCTTGCCATCACGGAATCCGATCCAGTATGTATCATAAATCCACCATTTTGTCTGATTTACCCCGACAAGCGTAGAGCGGTACGTACCTAGCTTCGTCTTTACCGAATCCCAGCGCTCGCCCAGACCGATTTTAAAACCAGTCGATGTGGCAGTGGCAACACTTGCGCCTGGCGCTTCTGTTTCTGTTACCCTCTCTGGCATAGCTGTTGGCTGTATGATCGAGGAAATCTGCTTTTTCCACTCGTCTGCCTTCCATACTCCAGTGACAGCCCCGAACGTAAAAGCCGCTGTCAGAGCAAGTGCTGTCAGTCCGGCCTGTTTGATGTGTCCCATCACGTGTTCACTCCTTCTTGCTTTTTGCGTTCTGCATACGGCAGTTACACGGAGAAAAAAAGCGTCCATCCCTTATACAATGATAAGGATACAGGACGCTTACTACATCAAAATGGTACCACTCCAAAGTGGGAATGTCTATCAGACAACAGATTTATTTTGCAAATTCAGGAGCAAAGTCACGCGCTTTTTGCTCGGCTTCCGCAAGAATGTCTTCCGCTTTATCCGGTGCTGCCGCCATACCTTCTACAACAAGATGGTTGTAATCGGCAATGCCGATGAAGCCCAGCACACCACGCAGATATTTGTCTGCGAACTCGAATGCAGCCGCCGGACCTTGTGAATAAACGCCGCCTGTTGATTGAATGTGCAGAACACGCTTGCCACCTGCGAGGCCTTTTGGACCTTCTGCGGTATACGCAAATGTTTTGCCTGCGATTACGATGTTATCGATGTATGCTTTAAGCATTGGTGGGTAGCTCAAATTCCACATCGGGGTAACGAAGATGATTTTATCCGCAGCCAGGAACTGCTCAAGCAGCTCGTTCATACGGCCAAGTACTTTTTTGTCTTCTGCTTCCAGTTCGATATTTTGTGCAGAACGACCCCATGCACTTAATACACGCTCGTCAATTAACGGAATGTCTTCTTTATACAAATCAAGGTGTTGAACCGTATCATTCGGTGCTTGTGTTTGATACGCATTGAGGAAGGTTTTGCCGAGGCGCAGGCCATATGAAAGTTCCACTGGTTTCGGATTAACAGTTACGTAAAGAACAGTTGCCATCGTTGATTCTCTCCTTTTATTTCAAATCATTATTACTAACTTAATAATACTTCATTATTTTTAGTAAGTAAAGTTTTATTTTCTTATTCACACACTTTCCTTACTATATTCATTTTATTCTTTTATTATTTCACTCATTGGCGTGATCCCGTTATTCGAACCTGTTGCCAGCGTCCAAAACGATAATACAGCATAACAAGTGCCGCGCTTAGCAAGAAGCTTACTCCCATTCCGTACGCAATCCCCGATTCGCCAAGCCAGCGAGAGAATAAGGCACTTAATGGATACCGAAGAACCCAGAATGAAATAAAATTCAGTACAAGTACAGCCAACATCGCACCGGCTCCCCGGATTACGCCATTCAATACAAAGTTGATGCCCAGAAACGGATAGAAAAGACAAACCGTACGCAAGTAATCAGCACCGAAGCGAATCGAGGCAGGTGTCTCCACAAACCAGCCCAGCATAGTAGGGGCAAATATATACACCACAACTGCCATTATTGCTGAAACACTCATAATCAGCCTAATCCCACTGCGTGTGACATCACTCACTCGCTCCCATTTGCCCGCGCCGATATTCTGGCCTGCCATACTGGTAACCGCTGAGCCAAGTGTAAGAATCGGTAGCATAATCAGACTATCCATCCGCTGCGCCGCGCCGAATCCCGCCACCACATCCTCGCCAAAGCTATTAACGATACTAATCACCGCCATCATCCCGCCCGAGATGAGCATCATCTGAAGACCTGCCGGTATACCAAGTCGAAAAATAGCCACTGCATATTGTTTATCTGGACGATGTGGCTTCGTAAACGGGATTTTCCCCGTCTGCTTTGTATAAATGAGCGCATACACGAATGACAAACCCTGCGATAAAATCGTCGCAGCCGCCGCACCGACAACACCCATATTGAAGCCTGCAATAAACAACGGGTCAAGTACAGTATTCAAAATAACTGCTGCAAGTACAAATCGGATCGGTGTCCGACTGTCTCCAAGCGCACGTAACACTGTACCGATGAAATTATAACCAAATAGAAAAACAATACCGAGTGCATTCACCTGAAGATACTGGGTGGCTAGCTTATGAATCGTATCCGGTGTCCCAATCCATGTCAGGATATATGGAGATAATACATACCCGACGAGACCAAGACTGATCGCCAGAAGCGCAAATACGACAACAAACGCATTCAGTGATTCCTGCAGGCCGCGTTCATCTCCAGCTCCCTTACGCTGTGCCAGAATGGTCAGCGTCGCCCCGTTCATCCCGATGATGAAGGATAAAATCGTAAAAATAATTGTCCCCGATACTGAAACGGAAGCAAGCGCATTAGAACCAAGCAGATTCCCCACCCACAGGCTGTCGACAAACTGATACGATGCCTGCAAAACATTCGTTAAAAAAATCGGCAAAGAATACGCCACCATCTGGCGCAAAATATTTCCTTCTGTAAAATCAAACCGACGTACCGTCATGCATTTCCCCTCTTTTCCTCTCACCCTCCTTCCTATCTTATCATGTACAAGAATGGTTCCGCCTATTTTGCTACACATCAGAAAACAGGCTTTCCTAAAATCCAGAACATGGCGACTGAGGCAGCCTCTTTGTCTTGGGGGAGGTTTTCTCCAACGTATAGTGGAGGAGCGGGATCGGCGGGGCCTCGTCACTTCGGTACGCTTACGAAGAAGTTGGAACTGTCCGCTCCAGGTGCCAGACGAACTCGCCCACAAAAAGAGCCTATGATGTATTTACATTGAAGCATTGTGGGCAAAAGCCCGTTCGCCTGTCCCCTTCCGCTGAGGAGTCGCGTACAAGCGTTCCTTTGCCCCGCCCAATCCCGCTCCTAGCATACTTTGGATGAAAATCATCAAGCAATATCAAGAGGATGAGCTTTGCTATGCAGGTAAAAAATAAGGAAGCTGTCTTTCGAAAAGCCAGTGGCTATCGAGCAAATCCGTTCTGGCGTCGCGTGTTTTTTTGTAAACCGAAACGCTGTGCGGGGAGTGGAGAAGGGATGAGCAAGAGAGCGCCTGTACGCGCCTACTTAGCGGAGGAAGAACGGAGAACGAGCCTTTGCCCGCAATCCTTCGATGATTCAACATCGTAGGCCTTTCTTTGCGGGCGCGTTCGCCGGGCTCCCGGAGCGGACAGCCGCCGCTTCCCTGCAAGCGTACCGAAGCGAACGGCTCATCCCTTCTTCCACTCCCTCACCACCAAACGTTGTCAATTCTACAAAAAAGAGGCCACCCCGTTCGCCATGTTCTGGCTTTTAGGACAGCCTCTTTCTTCATTAATAAGTAGTCGAAATCACTCCGCTACGTTCTAGATAAGCAATCACCTGATCGACTGATTGCTCCAGCGTCTGTCCGGTGGTCTCCACAATCAGCTCAGGCTGATCCGGCTCCTCATACGGGGAAGAGATGCCTGTGAACTCCGGGATCTCACCCGCACGCGCCTTTTTATATAACCCCTTCGGATCACGCGCTTCACATTCTTCCAGCGCACAGCGCACATAAATCTCGATGAACTCGCCTTCTTCTACCAGCTGGCGGGCAAGTGCCCGATCTGCTAAATACGGAGAGATAAAAGCCGTCAGCACGATTGCTCCTGCATCAACAAACAGCTTCGCCACTTCCCCGATGCGGCGGATGTTTTCCGTCCGGTCTTCCGGGCTAAAACCGAGATCACGATTAATCCCATGCCGAATGTTGTCTCCATCAAGCAGGTACGTACGTAAATTCCGCTCGTACAAGCGCTGCTCTACCGCATTCGCAAGCGTCGATTTACCTGCGCCGGACAAGCCGGTAAACCATAGCACCGCACTTCCGTGTCCATTCAGCTTCCGTCGGTCTTCTTTTGTCACGGCAGCTGTGTGCCAGACGATATTCTGATTATGTTCAGCCATCTATCTTAGACCTCCCCATGTGATGCCACTGCGATTTTCATACCGCGAATGAGCACATCGACAACTTCCGGGCGGCTGAATTCTGGCGGCGGAGCTTCGCCATTACTGAGCATCTCACGAACTTTCGTACCGGAGAGAATCAAGCGGTCTTCCGCACCGTGCGGGCATGTTTTGGTAGAAGCCATGTTCCCACATTTTTTGCAATAAAAGCTATGTTCAAAGAAGAGCGGCGTAATACCGAGTTCTTCTGCTGTAAAATTGCCGAAAATAAGCTGGGCATCATATGTGCCGTAGTAATTGCCAACGCCAGCATGATCGCGTCCGACGATGAAGTGTGTGCAGCCATAGTTTTTGCGAACCATGGCGTGGAAAATCGCTTCACGCGGGCCTGCGTAGCGCATTGCTGCCGGGAATACTGCGAGGAATACACGGTCAAGCGGGTAGTAATTCTCAAGCAGTACCTGATAGCTTTCCATTCGGATGTCCGCCGGAATATCGTCTGATTTGGTTTCCCCAACAAGCGGGTTCAAGAACAGACCATCGACAATTTCAAGTGCCGTTTTCTGAATGTATTCATGGGCGCGGTGCACCGGGTTGCGCGTCTGGAATCCTACTACCGTTCTCCAGCCACGCTCGGCAAATGCAGCACGTGTCTCGGTCGGATCAAGATAGAAAGAAGCGAACTGTTCTTTCTCCGGGCGATTCACAAGGGTAATCGAACCCGCCACATATACATCCGGGCGCTCAAGCAGTTTCGCTACACCTGGATGAGCCGTATCGGCTGTGCCGTATACGTTTTCCGCTTCTTTTTGTTTATCTGGTGTGTACAGTTCAGAAATCTCGATTACACCATACACCGTACCATTGTAGACGAGCTTTGCTTTTTCACCTGCTTGTAGACGTTGTGCTTTGTCCTCCGTAACAGGAAGTGTGATCGGAATGCTCCACACCGTTCCGTCTGCGAGGCGCATCTCCTGCACAACTCGCTCATAATCGGCTTTGTTCAGAAAACCTGTTAGCGGGCTGAAAGCTCCGATTGCCAACAGTTCGAGATCAGATAGCGCAAATGCATCCAGTTCAATTTCTTGTGTAATGGCTGTTGTGTTGTAAGAAAGATCAACTCGGTTTATCAGTTGACCACCATGTGGTTGACTTGTACTCATATTCTCCGCTCCTTCTATATTTATAAATGCAATCCGCATTCGGTCTTGCCTGTGCCGCTCCAACGTCCGTCGCGAGAGTCTCCCCCGCCTTCTACTTGTTGCGTACATGGGGCGCATCCGATGCTCGGATAATTTTGATCATGCAGTTTGTTATATGGAAGCTCATATAATCGGATATAGTTCCATACGTCTTCCCATGTCCAGTGAATCAGTGGGCAGATCTTAATCGAATGGAAGCGATTGTCCTGATTGATAAATTGCGTGTTTGCCCGTGTCGGTGACTGCTCACGGCGCAGACCAGACAGCCAGGCGACAGCGCCTGTCAGTGCGTCTTCTAACGGTTTGATCTTGCGCAGACGACAGCACACATTAGGGCTACTCTTCCACAATTCAGCTCCATGCTGTTCTTCTTGCTCGGCAAGGGTCAGATCCGGCTGCTTCATTTCAATCTGCAATTTCGGATATTTCGCCCGCACTTCTGCAATCACGTCATACGTTTCTGTAAAATGAAGATTCGTATCAAGGAACACAATGTGCGCATCCGGTTTGACCCGGCTGATCAGATCAATCAGTACCATTCCTTCTGCACCGAAGCTACAGGCATATACCAGATCGTCCTTAAACTGTCCGTACGCCCATTTCAATACATCGAGCGCGTCTTTATTTTGAAGCTGATCATTCAGCTCCTGGTAATGCTCCTCAGTAAGCGTTTCATACGATACACTCATCCTCAAATTCCTCCTCCCTGATCATGAACGGTACTTTTTTCCTGTCGGATAGTACGGGACAGACTGAGTAAACCAATAGTAGCAACAAATACACTTACGATCACAATCAATACATATGGATTCGGCTGTAATAACAGATTCACCATCGCATACGATACGACAAGCGATGTGACAGGGGAGACGATCCACACCTTTATAATCTGGCGGATCACATTTTTCTGCCATAGACGGAATCCATTCTCCGCCGTACCAACACCAAGAATGGCACACGTTGTAGCCTGGACAAGCGGCACCGGAATCCCAAACACGGAGGCAATAATGACCAGTAGTCCACCTGTGAACGAGACGGCACTTCCTTGAAGAAGAGACAGCGATGTAATCTTCTTGCCATTCGTCTCCAGCACTTTGCCACCAAGCAGAATCGCCCCTACGGCTACGAACAGGCCGCCAATCCAGATGCCTGCCTCCGTCGTCATGATTTTGGCACCGACAAGCGGACCAACGGCATTCGCTACATTGTTCATCCCAGCTGAGAATGCTTCAACCGCACCACCCGTTATCAGCAGATAACTAAGCCAACGCCGCCAGCTTCCCTGCCCCCGCAAAGCTGGCCACTTCCGCTCGGCTCTCCCAATCAGCTTGCCAAATGTAAAGGCAATCCCAAATGCTACGATTGGAACGAGAATCCAGAACGAGACGATAACCGCTAGATTGGCGACGAACAGCTCCCGATAAGCAAGCCCAACCCCTACAATCGAGCCGACCGTTACCTCACTCGTTGAGAGCGGTATTCCCATCATATTGGCGAAAAACAGCGTTAGCGTGGCAGAAGCGAGAATTACGATAACCGTCTGTACACTAAGCAGATGGGTCGGAACAATGCCACCGCCAATTGTTTTCACAACTTCTCCGCCACCAATCACTGCGCCCAACAGCGCTGCTACTGCCACAATAACCATCGCCAGACGCTTATTACGGATGGCCCCACCGCCATATGCAGCACCCATCGAAGCAGCGGTTCCGCTCGCTCCGATATTCATAGCAAAAAACAGTCCGACTCCGATGGCAATATACGTAAGCATTATGCTTCCACCACGTAGCCGCGCCCCGGACCTGCCGGTTTCTTCTCGATAATCGCAAGCTCCCTCACTGGCTTGTTTGGAATAAAGTAACGTTCCAGTTCATTCTGTGCACTATGGAATGCTTTTTCTTCACTTTCATGCAGGATGACAAGCCCTGCTGTTGTTCCATCCGCGAAGGTTGCTTCAAATTTGTACAGAAACATGGTTCTCCCCCCCTTTTCATCACCCGCTATTCGATTCAGTTATGGCAACTGCTGAAGCACAGCTTCTACTCGCTCAGAGAATGGCTCCGTGCCAACTCGTTGCGCGAAATGGAAGAAACTTTCCCCTTCCTGCTTCTCTTCTTTATAGAACGCCACAAGCTGCAATACGACATGCGGCAGTTTCTCCGCCAGAATGCGCCCTTTGAGCTTCTCGTTAAACTTAGCTTCCAGCCCTAATGTACCGCCAACAAAAATATCGAACGCCGCCTGCATGCCATCTTCTGTCTTCACCAGCGCACCCTGGAATCCGATATCAGCAATATTGCGCTGGCCGCAAGAATTCGGGCAGCCGATCATATGCATGCGGATCGGTTCATCCAGCTCAATGTTTTCATCCAGGAATGAAGCAAGCTGGCGCATTCTTTCTTTTGTCTCCACAAGTGCGAGATTACAGAACTCGTTGCCCGTGCAAGAAACCGCAAAAGCTGTGAAGTGCTTCGGTTCCGGCGTCAGACGCTCAAGCGCACGCTCTTTCAAAAGTGCCGGCACGCTCGCATCCGGTATATCTGCAATCACAATGTTCTGGGAATTACATGTGCGAAGTGAACCATTGCCATACTGATCTGCCAGACGTGCCAGCTCTTCCAGTTCATTCGCATCCAGACGACCAACCGGAACCGAAAGCCCAACATAGTTCAGCCCTTCCTGACGCTGTTTGTGAACACCCGTGAAGTAGCCTGCATTCCAACCGATTGTCCGGTCATCTCCGGCAGTTTCTAGCTCACCTGTTTTCTCCTTCAATACAGCCAGGAACTTCTCAGCTCCCCAGTCCGCTATAAGGAACTTGAGCCGTGCGTGATGACGCTTCTCACGATAGCCATAGTCACGAAAAATCTCCGTAACCGCAACCGATACTTCCACAACTTCCTCTGGACGGATAAAAGCGTCCAGCTTTTGTGCCAAATACGGACGTGCTGACAATCCGCCACCGACCCAGATATGGAAGCCGATCACTTCTTCCCCATTGATCACTTTAGAAGCCGGGGTAAAGGCCAGGTCATTAATTTCTGCATGACCTGCATTGTATACATTAGATGAAATAGAAATTTTGTATTTACGCGGCAGATTCGAGAAATCGCGGTTCCCAAGGAATGTATCGCTCAACTGCTTTACAAGCGACGTTGTATCAATCAACTCATACGGATCAATTCCCGCCAGCGGATTGCCGACAATCGTCCGTGGACAATCGCCACATGCTTCAAATGAAGACAAATCAACCGCTGCCAATCGATCAAAAATATCCGGCAATTGTTCTACTGTAAGCCAGTGAAACTGGATCGCCTGCCGCGTTGTGATGTCAACAAGATCACGGCCATAATCACGGGCAATCCCTGCGAGCGTACGTGCCTGCTCTCCAGACAGAATACCGGACGGAATCCGAACCCGCATCATGAAGTAGCCATCGCTTTTTGGCTTCTGCTGATAAACCCCTGCCCATTTAAACAAATCCATGTCTTCAGCTGGAATGGAGTCAAATCCGTTTTTGGAAAAGTTGTCCCGGATGTCCTCAATAATATCCAGGCCGTCTTTTTGAAGCTTCACGATTTCCATCTTGTTCAGCTTCTCCTTGTTCGCTTCCCATACTGGTTTGTATCCCATCGTCATCTCCCTTTCTTCTATTGAATATTTGCCGAGCCGACTGTGGCTTCGACTTGTGGCAGGTGGCGTATCAGCCCCTGCCCGCTGCTTTGGAATACGTGCTGCTTAGACTCGAACCAGGCCAGTTTCTCCCGCAGCTTTACCACATCACCCACGATAATAATAGCCGGCGAGGTGAAGCCCGCACGCTTTACATCATCTATAATAGTAGCAAGCGTTCCAACAAGCGTATCCTGCTGATCGATGTACGTTCCCCAACGAACGAGTGCTACCGGTGTATGATCTGCACGACCATGGAACAACAATGCACTCACAATCTCAGGAAGATTCCCTACTCCCATATAAAAAACAAGTGTATCAACCGCTGTCGCAAGCTTTTCCCACTCAATCGTTGTTGGCTGGCCCGCCTTTGCATGACCGGTAACGATTGCAAATGATGAGCCGTACTCCCGATGTGTCACCGGGATACCTGCATATGCTGGGGCAGCGATGCCTGCCGTAACACCCGGTACAATTTCAAACGGAATGCCTACTTCTACACAAGCTTCCGCTTCTTCACCACCGCGTCCGAATACGAACGGATCGCCACCCTTCAGTCGTACGACTTGCTTGCCTGCCTGCGCATAGCGCACCAGTTCCTGATTAATCTGCTCCTGTGGCATGCTGTGATTACCCGATAACTTCCCACAGTACACAAGCTTTGCTTCATTCCGGGCGTATGTCAGCAGATGAGGGTGAACAAGCCGATCATATACGATCACATCTGCCTGTTTGATCAACTCTGCACCCCGTATCGTAATTAACTTTGGATCTCCTGGGCCTGCTCCTACCAGGTATACTTTTCCTGTTCGCATCTTTCTCCCTCATTTCTTCAAGTAAGTTTATAAGGTTAATGTGTTTATAACGTGCAAAAAGCCCTTCCTCGTAAAAGAAGAAGGGCGTAATCACCGTAACGGCATCCCCCTCTTCCTCATCTTCAAGCATGCGCTTCTGGAGTTGGCACCGTTCAAACCGCTATGGTTTAATGGTTGCCGAGGCATCATCGGGCCAGTCCCTCTGCCTCTCTGGATAAGAAAGAAGAAATCATATTTGTTTAATGGGATTTATAACTGAGTCTGATTATATACTCACTTTTCGGAAACATCAAGTTTTTATTTAATTCATAAATGACGAATTTTAAGTCATAATAGAATTATATTATGATGGTTTTACGTGAAAAATCGTTATTTTCTCTGTGTTTTAAAGTTGGCATCATTATTGCATAACCTTTATTGTAATTACACATATAGGAGGTCCTTACCCCATGTCTTATAAATTTGCCAATGTAAAAACACCAGTACCAGGCCCGAAAGCACAAGAACTGCTCAACCGTCGCCAGCAGTATGTTCCAAAAGGCGTCAGCTATGGCATCCCTACATTTGTAGAACGCGCGGAAGGCGCACTCCTTACTGACGTAGACGGCAACACATTCATCGATTTCGCAGGCGCAATCGGTACAATCAACGTTGGTCACTGTGCACCAGAAGTTGTCGAAGCCCTGCACGATCAAGTTGACAAATACATTCATACAGGCTTCAACGTTATGATGTACGACTCATACATTGAACTTGCAGAGCGTTTGGCTAAACTCGCACCAGGAGATCATGATAAACAAGTTATGTTCCTCAACAGTGGCGCAGAGGCAGTGGAAAACGCTGTTAAAATCGCTCGTAAATATACAAAACGCCCGGCTGTTATCGTATTCTCACGTGGTTTCCACGGTCGTACGCTGCTGACTATGTCAATGACAAGTAAAGTAAAACCTTACAAATATGAATTCGGTCCATTCGCATCTGAAATCTATAAAGCACCATACCACTACTCATACCGTCGTCCAGAAGGCATGACAGAGGAAGATTACGACACATACATCCTCGATGAGTTCAAAACATTCCTCAAAGGCGATGTTGCACCAGAAATGGTCGCAGCTGTTGTTATGGAACCTGTACAAGGAGAAGGCGGTTTCGTCGTTCCATCACAAAAATTCGTACAAGGCGTAGCTAAGATTTGTAAAGAACACGGCATGCTGTTCGTAGCGGATGAAATCCAAACAGGCTTCTGCCGCACAGGTAAAACATTTGCCATCGAACACTTCGATGTTGTACCGGATCTGATGACAGTTTCTAAATCACTAGGTGCAGGTGTACCGATCAGTGGTGTTATCGGTCGCAAAGAAATCATGGAAGCAGCAAACCCAGGCGAACTCGGCGGCACATACGCAGGAAGCCCACTCGGTTGCCGCGCAGCACTGGCTGTACTCGATATCATTGAAAAACACGATCTCAACAAAAAATCAAACGATGTCGGTGCTAAAGTTATGGAGCGCTTCGCCCGTCTTGCTGAGAAATACGATATAATTGGAGATGTGCGTGGCCTTGGCGCGATGTGCGCAATTGAGTTTGTTATGGACCGTGCAACACGCGAACCAAACAAAGACGTTGTAACTCACCTCGTTGCTGAAGCTAACAAACGTGGACTTATTACATTAAACGCTGGTCTATTTGGCAATGTGCTTCGCGTATTAATGCCACTCGTAATCACAGATGAGCAGCTTGAAGAAGGCCTCGATATCATCGAAGAATCACTCGCAGTCGCTGTGTCCGCACTACAAAACCGCTAATTGATCAGACGAAAGGAGCGTAACCCATGACTCAAACCGTAGAAAAGAAACACCTGTATCTTGCAGGCGAAAAGAAGGAAGCCTCTTCCTACAAACAGCTCCGCTCCCCACATACTGGGGAGGTTATCGCTGACGTGGCCGTTGGAACACGTGCGGACATGAAAAAAGCGATCGACCATGCGGACATCGCTGCGAAAGAAATGGCAAAAATGCCGGCCCACCGCCGCGCTGCTATCCTGCAGGAGGTATCTCGCCTGCTCGCTGAGCGAAAAGAAGAAGCTGCACGTATTCTTGCTCTTGAAGCGGCGAAGCCAATCACGGTTGCACGTGGCGAAATCGCCCGTACAGTCGAAACGTATCAGTTCGCAGCTGACGAAGCACGCCGCCTGCATGGTGAAACCATTCCTCTCGATGCGTCTGCCATGGGTGAGAATCGCGTAGCGTACACCGTTCGTGAGCCGCTTGGCGTTGTAGGTGCTATTACACCTTTCAACTTCCCGTTCAACCTGGTAGCACACAAACTTGGACCTGCATTCGCAGCTGGCAACGTTGTCGTTCTCAAACCAGCCGATCAAACACCGCTATCTTCTTACTTCATCGCGGATCTATTTGAAGAAGCAGGGTTGCCAGCAGGCGCTCTTCAGGTCATTCCTGGACCGGGCAGCGAAGTAGGCGATGAGCTGACAATCGATCCGCGTGTGAAGCTTGTTACGTTCACAGGTAGCCCGGAAGTCGGTACGCTGATCCGCCAGAAAGCAGGACTGAAACGCGTGGTGCTTGAACTTGGTTCGAACTCTGGTCTGATCATTGACGAAGGTTATGATATCGACCGTATTGTGAAACGCACCGTAACAGGAGCATTCACATTCATGGGCCAGGTATGCATCTCCCTGCAGCGCATCTATGTACATCGTTCACTGTACGATGCATTTGTCGAAAAATTCGTAGTGGAAACAAACAATCTTCGCATCGGTGATCCGCTTGATGAGAGTACAGACATCTCAGCTCTGATCTCACAACGCGATGTAGACCGGATTGCGGAATGGGTAGACGAAGCCCACAAACTTGGCGCACGCGTGCTGACAGGCGGTACAGAAGGCAGCATCGTGAAGCCAACTGTGATCGTCGATGTTCCACCTCATGCTAAAGTAAGCTGCCAGGAAACATTTGCCCCAGTTGTGGTCATCAGCCCATACGATGAGCTAGATGAAGCAATCGACGCGGTGAACGATTCCCGTTTCGGACTGCAAGCTGGATTCTATACCAATGATATCGAACGTGCTTTCTATGCATCAGATCGCCTTGAAGTGGGCGGCGTGATGATTAACGACTTCCCTACTTTCCGTGTTGACCAAATGCCATACGGCGGTGTAAAAGAAAGCGGAATGGGACGCGAAGGCATTAAATATGCAACAGAAGAAATGACCGAGATGAAGCTGATCTGCTTTAACCGCAACCGCTAATCGCGAAGCGCTTGTCAATGACGGCGCCCTGCACATAAAGGAGACGTCTCATGACAACAAAGTTTGATCCTGCACCATTTCTTGACCAATTTGCTCTCGGCTTTTGCCGGCTTGACGAAGATGTTCTCCAGTACAACGAACGGATTAAAGAATGGTATCTTATGAATGGCTGGACGGTGGATACGCTTGCCGGGCATATCCATCGTCGCCTGACAAGTGGTGACACACAGTTTGCACTCGATGGGTATCTCTGGGAAGGACATATTCCAGCAGACACTCATGCTTCCATATGGGTCGTATTCCCACATGAGACAAAAATCTTGCATGCACCAGAAGAATATGAGCATCTGTACGCTGAATTACAAAGCGTATTTGACGCTTCGTATGACGAGATTTTCGTTACGGATGGCGCAGGCTACACCGTTCGGGTCAATAGTGCGTGCGAACGCAATTACGGACTTGCAGCCGAAGATATCATTGGACGACACGTTAATGATCTTGTCGCAGATGGCATTTTTTCACGCTCCGCGACCCTTGATGTCATCAAGAAGCGAGAGCGTATTAACCTCATTCAAGAGACGCAGAACGGACGGAAGTTACTGGTTACCGCAACACCCGTGTTCTCATCAGATGGTGAAGTCATCCGGGTCGTTAGTAACTCACGTGACATTACCGAGCTTCTACACCTGCGTGAACAACTAGACCAGCTGCAAGAGAGGGTCGAAAGTTACGAGGAAGCTCTCCAAAACCAGGAAGCATCCTCCGGCATGACACTGACTGTACGCAGTCCAGCCATGCTGAAAATTCTAGCTAAAGTAGAAAAAGTAGCCCGGGTAGACAGTACGATTCTTCTGCTCGGTGAATCGGGTGTCGGTAAAACCCACCTCGTTCACTACCTGCACAATTTAAGTGCACGCCGGGCTGCCCCACTTCTTTCTATCAACTGTAGTGCCCTGCCGGAATCACTCATTGAATCCGAGCTGTTCGGCTATGAGTCCGGTGCTTTCTCCGGTGCGTTGCAGAAGGGTAAAAAAGGGTTGTTTGAAGCGGCAAACGGGGGCACGTTGTTCCTTGACGAGATCGGAGAGCTGCCGTTAACTGTACAGGCTAAGCTGCTTACTGCCCTGCAGGAACGGAAGTTTTTCCGCGTCGGCGGCACCACCCCTGTTCATGTAGATGTACGTATCATCGCCGCCACGAATCAAGATTTAAAACAAAAAGTGGAGACCAAGACGTTCCGCAGCGACCTCTATTACCGGTTAAATGTCATTCCCATCACCGTTCCCCCACTGCGCGAACGACGGGAGGATATTGTCCCACTAGCCTTACGCTTCCTTGATGAATTCAAGGAGCAGTACGGCATCGCTAAGCGCCTTACTCACACAGGTGCAGAGGAGCTTAGGCGGGCGTCCTGGCAGGGAAACATCCGGGAGCTGCGTAATTTTCTTGAGCGTCTGGTCGTCACCGTTGACGAGGACGAGCTAACAGCGGCACACATCGCAGGCGCCTTAGCCGACGAACGCAATGAAGAGCCACCGGCACAGGTTTCCACCCTGCCGTTGAAAGAGCAGCTTGACTGGTACGAAGGCCAGATTGTACGACGGGCGTATGAGACATGCCGCAGTACGTACGAACTCGCCGAACTGCTGGGCATCAGTCAGTCCAGCGCGGTACGAAAAGTGAATAAATACGTAAAGGAAATATAAGATGCGAGTCACAATACACGGGAAACAATCATCTGAAACGATGGACATCCACCTGGACCGCTCTCATACGGTCGGCTCCATCATTCAGATTATCCTTGCGATTCATCCATGGCTGTATCAAGAAATTCCGCCTGGCCGGGACCGGAATTCTCTCGAACAGATTATGACCGTCCGGACAGCTGACCACCCCGCTCTTATGTTTGATGATTCCGTGGAAAACGATGTTGAACTAGAAATAACTTTCCATGATATTGTAGAGTCATAATCATAACCGGGCGGATACATTCCGGTTCATGATGAACGAATAATTGCCGATTATAAAAGCACCGGGGAATCCCGGTGCTTTTACTCTATTATTA
Organism: Aneurinibacillus soli; assembly: GCF_002355375.1. GTDB lineage: Bacteria > Bacillota > Bacilli > Aneurinibacillales > Aneurinibacillaceae > Aneurinibacillus > Aneurinibacillus soli. The sequence goes on from NZ_AP017312.1 coordinate 3,839,017, forward strand.
CCAATACTTTATACCCATCATTTGTGTTATAATTAAGAAAAACAAAATATTCAGCAATTACATGGGGGGAATTCTATGAGATTCTCAAGCATTAAACTACGTACTATGCTTTCCATTCTTCCAGTGACCATCCTTACACTTATCGCTCTTGTTTTCATCTCTTATTTTTATTCCCGCTCCCTCATCGAAAATGAAATTTCCCAGAAAATGAATTATCAACTGGACAGCGTCAGTACAGCTTTACAAAACCGAATTACGGCTCACAGTAAGGTAACAGAAGGGCTGGCACGTTCTATAGAAGTAAGTGCTGCCTCCCTCACACCGGACCAGTATATCGCTATGCTGAAAAATAATGTAGGGATAAATGAAGATACATTCGGTCTGGGTGTTTTCTTTGAACCGTACCACTACCGTCCAGGTCTCAAATACTTCTCGTACTATGCGTATCGCAATAACGGCTCTATCTCCCATACAGATGAGTACAGCAAAGAAGCGTACAATTACCCTAATCAGGACTGGTACAAAGCGGGCAAGGCTTCTAAAGATCCCGTTGCCTATACCGCTCCTTATTTTGATTCTGTGACCCAGGTTTCCATGGTAACCGCATCTGTTCCTCTTTACGACCGGAACAAAAACTTTATCGGTGTAGCAACAGGCGATATTAATTTAACTAACTTGCAAAAAATCGTGACCGAAACAAAAGTCGGGTCTACCGGGTGGGCATTTCTTCTCGACAGCAATGGCACCTATCTCGCACAACCTGATGCAAAGAAAGTAATGACCACAAAGTTGAATCAAGATCCAAATGCGTCACTGGCCAAGCTAGCCAACAGCATGCTTACCGAACAAAAAGGGAGAGCTTCTTTCACCGATCAAAACGGGACAAACGATCTGTTCTTCACAAAAATCCCTCATACAAACTGGGTACTCGCTATGGTGATGCCGGAAAAAGAACTGTTTGCTCCACTGCAATCGCTGCTTAACCGCTTACTGCTCATCAGTGTCATCTCCATTTTTGTCATTGTGGCCGTTATTTTACTGTATAGCCGCTATATTACATCGAATATTAAAAAAATTAATGACGCTTCCCTGGTGCTGGCAGAAGGAGATTTCACACAGACGATTGCCGTTAACTCAGCGGATGAATTTGGTCAGATGGCTCAAAACTTCAATGATATGACAGGAAAAATACGTGATCTGATGGGTCATGTATCCAATAACTCTCACCATGTAGCCGCGACCGCTGAGCAACTGACAGCGAGCGCAGAACAGACAAGCCAGGCAACCGAACAAATTGCCGTCTCGATTCAAGAAGTTGCTTCCGGGGCTGATACTCAATCAAAAATCGTATCGGATACAAACCGCCTCGTAGAAAATGTATCCGACCGCATGCAGCTTATCACGCAAAAGATCCAGAGTGTAAACGGAGCTTCTCATCATGCAGCCAGCACTTCTACCACAGGGATTGAAGTCATGGAAAACATGCGGAAGCAGATTACGACCATTCACGAAAAAGTCCACCGCTCTTCTGATGTCGTCAATACTCTCGGACAGAAGTCGGAAGAAATCGGAAATATTCTATCATTAATTACATCTATCGCTGAACAAACCAATCTGCTTGCTCTTAACGCTGCCATTGAAGCAGCACGTGCTGGAGAACACGGGAAAGGCTTCGCAGTTGTGGCGGATGAAGTCCGCAAACTGGCCGAACAATCGGCCAATGCAGCCGGTGAAATTCATACACTGATTACACAAATTCAAACAGAAAGCGGAAATGCAGTAGAAGCCATGCAGGAAGGAAGTACAGCTGTAAACGAAGGCATCACGATGGTCAGCAACGCTTCTCATGCTTTTGAAGAGATTCGTACCGCTGTTGGAGGCGTGTCTACTCAGATTGAAGAAGCTACTGATTCATTTATAAAGATTCAGTCCGGCATTACCCAAATCGTACAAGCTATGAACGATCTTACTCATACCTTTGAACTGGCTGCTGAGAATACGCAGCACGTAGCGGCAGCTGTAGAAGAACAGACTGCTTCTATGGAGGAAGTGGCGAGCGCTTCTACCCTGTTGTCACGATCAGCAGAAGAGCTGAATGAAGTTGTAAGTCGTTTTAAAGTCTAATCGTAAGAAAGAGGCTGCCTCAATGCCATGTTCTGGCTTTTTGGACAGCCTCTTTCTCTTTTTCCCTGCTATTCCTGACCGCTCAATCGCCGCAATGACAGCACTGTATGATCCACAATGCTCACAAGATCTTCTACATTATCTTCGTTAATCTTACGTCCAAAATCAAGCGTCACCGTATTCTCGTACCGGATCGGAGCTCCCTCAGGATCGTATACAAAAGACAGAGACTGCCTAATCTCCGGTCGTCCCCCCCATACGTCTACGAGCATGTCCGCAATCTCTTCACATTCTGCCAGGCTGTCCACATACAGGGCAAATGACACGCGCAGCAGGCAACCAAGGCGCTCGATCGGCGCAAGCTCCAGCACTTCTCCCGCAAGATCAGACGCGCTTGCAAGCAGCGTCATACGCGCAGCAGGCTTCTCGCCTCCTCTTGCTTCCCGATCCTGAAACTCAATCCGGTATTCACGGGACATCGTCGCCAGGTCCACACGATCTTTCCGTGCTGTTACCAGGATAGCACCCGCAAGGTCAAGATCATACACGGCTCCTTCAAGGGCAACTTTCATATTCTCATAAATCGTCGGATCAAACATGGCCTCTGCCACTTAAAACATAGACAAACGTCTATGTTAAGAGTTTTCCTGCTTCATCCTGCCCCGTCTCGCCACTTGCCCGCTACTACGGTTTGTTTGACAGTCCACAGGCGTAAATTCCCGACTAGCCATCGGTACATATACACCGCTTCGTTAGGTTAATACGGTATATTCCGTTGCTTGTTTCAGATTCAAGGATGCGTTGAAGTCACGATCTAAGCTTATTCCGCAGTTTTCACAGATGAAAGTACGCTCACTTAGGGAGAGTTGTACCTTTTTATGCCCACAGCAACTACATAGCTTAGACGATGGATAAAACGCACCGACTTCTCGCACTTCAATCCCGTACTTCCTACATACGGATAGAAGTTTCAACTTGAAATCATAGAATCCCTGATTGGAAACGGCTCTTGCTACATGTCTGTTCTTGACCATTCCTTTTACGTTTAATTTCTCCAATGTGATAAATGCTGGCTTGGTTTTCACCAGCATACTCACAACATAGGAACGGTACGCTGAACGTATATTAGCAAGTCGCATGTGCAACGTTTGCACTCTCAACACAGCTTTGCGTATGTTACTTCCGCGATAAGTGGCAGACTTTTCACCTCTCTTTCGTTGCTCATATTTTCTTGATAACGCACGTTGCGCTCGTTTCAGTCGCTTTTCTGTGCGCTTAATTGCGGAAGTTTTGTTGATATTGCCGAATACTTGCCCGTCACTTTCACTCATAAAATCTTTTACTCCCACGTCAATTCCAATGCCGTCTCCTCGTTCTGCTTGCTCATAACGCTCCTGTACGTCAATCAATACACTAACAAAATATCGACCTGCTCTTTGTGATACTGTGCCACTTCGTACCTTTGCGTTTACCGGGATATAGCCCTTTTCTTTCAGGCGTACCCATCCAAGCGTAGGCATCTTTATGCGATGCCGTTCTACCGTCCAGTCTGTTTGGTTGTTCTTAGGGAAATAAGCTTTTACATCCTGATTCTTTTTCTTCTTGAAGCGTGGATACTTGGCTAATCCCTTAAAGAACTTTTTGAACGCTTTCTCCCCGTTCACCATCGCCTGTTTAACCGCTTTGGATGATACTTCCTTCATCCACTTATACTCATCTTGCTTAGAAATATCATGATTTACAAGTTTGGAAAAGTCGTTGGCTGTAAGGAACGTCTTATCTTTCTCGTACTGCTCTTTATTCTTGGAAAGATACAGATTGTAAATAAATCGACACGTCCCAATGGTTCGGTTGATCTTGTCCGCTTGCTCTGGTGTAGGATAGATTTCCGTCTTACATCCACGTAACATCTACTTTCACCCCCAAAAGAACTGAAAGAGTAATTGCAGGAAGAGGCGAAAAAGGAACACCGGTCTTTATCCAATTACATTATGACGTTGCTTCAAAATCGCATCACTCCGAAATAATGGAGTGGTTTTTCTATGTTTGTAGATGGTTGTCTACGTTTTTAAGAACTGTTCTACATCTCCTTACCGCGACCGCTGCTTCAGTTGCTTGCGCCGCTGTTCATCTTCCAACGAATTTTTCGCAGCGATCGCATCATAATCAACGCGCAGGTTGCCACGAACAGTCTGCGTAATCGCCGTCACAATCCCACCGAAAAATACAATCAAAATGATAACACCTATAATAAAAAGCATAATCATAGCTGGACTTGAAAACATAACAGACAAACGTAATCCCTCCTAACCTCTTCTGTATTTTTTTATTATACCCTAATTTCCGACTTACTCAGAGTGTTTAAGAGAAGAGAGAACACATGTCTGATTGCAAAAATTTTCTTTAAGGAAATAAAAAATACGTTTCAGGAAACATTACACATAAGCCGCTTACAGAAAGAGGGGTACGATGCAAAACTCGGAGTCGATTACGATATTTCATATGACATTGCTAAGCATGACGGCAATTGGGTTCAAAAATCATGTACTAATCATCCCTCCCTTGCTGCAGAGCGCTGGCCGTGATGCCTGGATTTCCTTACTTATTGCGCTTATTTTCAGCTTACTCTGGGGCTTATTGTTGATATACATCCATAACGGAATGCAACAACAACACATTACTCAGTGGCTCACACAGCGAATTGGAAAATTTTTCACCATCATTATCATAGCTATGATTTGTATCTATATCACTTTACAAGCTGCTTATACATTACGAGATACAATTATATGGATAAAGATAAATTTTCTACCAAGCACACCACTTCCATTCGGAGGAGTTATACTTGGCTCGCTTTGTTGTCTGGCAGCAGCATCTGGATTGCGCACCTTATCCATTGTTAACTTTTTTTTGTTAGCAGTCGTGCTTGTTCTAGGTTTTTTTGTCGCGATTGTTAATCTGCAATTTAAAGACTATTCGTTGCTGTTACCTGTATTAGAGAACGGATTCAAACCTGTTTTGAAAGCATCTATTTATCCACAATCTGGAATAATAGAGCTTATTCTGTTTATCTTGCTTCAACAAAAAATTATGACTCCCTTTCGCTACCGCCATATTGTGGTGAATATCTTGCTTCTTGTCGGACTTACCCTGGGTCCACTAATCGGAGCCATTGCTGAATTCGGTCCCGTGGAAGCTTCCAAACAACAATATCCGGCCTATGAAGAATGGGGGCTGGTGCAAATCGGTCAGTTTGTTGAACATCTCGATTATTTATCGATTTACCAATGGTTCTCAGGGGTGTTTATTCGAACTTCCTTATTACTGCTTGTCATGATCGAATTGCTCAATATCCAGAAGAAACGCAATCGAAACATCTTATGGTTTGTCACTTTTGTCGTTGTTGTCATACTTACACAGCTACCAATTAGTGATATGAAGTTACACACCCTTCTCAAAGACGTGTTACTGCCAATGACTGTATTTTTTATGATCGGATTATCTCTCTTACTCACCCTGCTTGTACGTATCACACGCAAGAAAGGAAGCACGCAACAATGAATGAGCAAACGCTACGAGGCTTGTTTCATAAGTGTGAAGACATTACATTCCAACGATTTCATTTCGACCAGCATGTTGTGTTGTTCATATATTGCCAGGGCATGGTGAAAAATGACAGCATCAATACGGTCATTCTGGGGCGGCTACACCAGTTTTTTCAACACGAAAGCACCGTATCTAAAAATACGATTCAAGCACGTTTACATGTATCAGGTCTGCAAGAAATCAAAACGAAGGAGCAAGCAATAGATGCTGTGTTTTCCGGGAAGTTGCTTGTTGCATTCATGCAGGCTAACGTACTGTTTGCCATCGATATTGCTGATGTTCCCCAACGACAACCAGAAGAAACAAAAACCGAAGTGACCATCAATGGCCCACGCGATGATTTCATCGAAGACATCACCGTAAATGTAGCGCTTATTCGCAAGCGTCTGCGTACTACTACATTGTCATATGAACGCTTTATTGTCGGCAAACGCACGAAAACGACTGTGGGCGTGCTGTATATGAGCGACATTGCCAGTCCAGCTATTTTGCAACAAATCAAAGAGCGCTTACAGGCGATTGACGTTGACGGTATTCACAGCGGCAATCAACTACAAGAATTACTTAACGATCACCCGTACACGTTATTTCCACGCTATCAGTATACCGGGCGTCCTGATTTTGCCGTTCAGGGATTGCTAAGCGGACGATTTCTTATTCTCGTGGATGGGATCGCCTATGTTATTATCGCACCGGCAAATTTATTCTTATTATTAAAAGCAGGAGAAGATAACGAATATACCTTTCTATACAATTCATTTGAACGAGTTATGCGTATTTTTGGCGTACTAGCGGCAACTCTATTGCCCGGATTCTGGGTAGCACTTACATCTTTCCACCAAAACCAAATCCCACTTACGTTACTTGCTACCGTTGTCGAATCTCGCAGAGGTGTGCCGCTGCCAAGTGGATTGGAAGCGATATTAATGCTACTTTTATTTGAGCTCTTTCGTGAAGCAGGCATGCGATTGCCGATGGCTATTGGTCAAACACTTAGCGTAGTCGGTGGTTTAATTATGGGGGATGCAGCCATTCGTGCTGGTTTGACGAGTCCGGCAATGCTTGTCATTATTGGTGCCTCAAGCGTTTCTACATTCACCCTTGTGAATCAGCCGTTAATTGGTACCATTACATTGCTGCGATTTTTTATTCTGATCCTCTCATCCATATTCGGTTTTCCCGGATTTTTCTCAGCTTCTTTCTTTATCTTGCTGTACGTCGCCAGAATCCGGACATTTGGTGCGCCTTATTTAGGATTAGCGACCCGTGTAAACGTACAAAATATATTGCGGGCGGTATTTCGTTTGCCCGCTCAAAAGTATACTCACCGTCCTTCGGCACTTGATCCACAAGACCCAACCCGGACCGGAGAGAACTCATGATGCTAAAACAGATCATGGTAACACTGCTTATTCCCCTCCTTCTTTTATTGCCGGGGTGCTGGGATGGGAATGAACCCGAACGCATGGTGTATTTACACGGAATGGGCGTTGACTACAAAAACGGGCACTATATCGTCTATTTACAAATTATAAATGTGGGAAAATTAGCTAAATCAGAATCAGGAGGCGGAGGCGAACCTGCCCAGGTCGAAATCGGTCACGCTTCAGGCGAAAGTATAGATCAGGCGATTTTTAACTTGTATAAGTCTACACAACGGCGCGTATTCTGGGGACATCTAAGCTTCGTTGTCATGACTGAAGCCGCACTCAAGCAAGGAATAAACCCTGTCATTGACTTGATGGATCGCTATCGGGAAACACGCTATCGCATATGGATGTTCGGTACGAAAGGCTCTGGTAAGCATACAAGTTCGCTCCGGGACATACTATTATCGTTACCTATGATTGAGTTCTCCACAGCGTTAAACAAAGTTTCTGAACCCTACAATAATTACAATCAAAGCTCTTTCATTCGCCCGATTAACATGCGTGAGCTTATTATGCAATTAGACGAACCCGGACATGATGCAATTATTCCAACAGTAAGCATGACAAAAAATACATGGGAATCTAATGACAAACCTCGATCTGCCATTAAAGTAGACGGTGTAACCATTATTACTCCCAAACAATTCAAAGGGTTTTTACACGGAAATGAGACAGCCGGAATGCGCTGGATGACCAAAAAGTCAAAGCGGAACGAGCTTATTATAAAAAAGAACGGAAAGTCAATTGCTGGCCTGGTCATTGAGAAAACTAACGTTCATATTCACCCACGTATATCGGGGAAAACCGTTCAATTTGATATTAAAATAAAGACTAAGGCCACTATTAATGAATTTGATCAAAATAACGACATTGATTTTTTACAGAAGCAGGCAAGCCAAATCATTGAGAAAGAAGTGCAACATACCTATCAAAAAGCATTGGAATTACATGCGGATGTGTATCAATTATCCGAGACATTATACAAGCGAGAAATCAAAACGTGGAAACAAATCGAAAAAAATGGAGCCATTCCATTATCTAACGACTCTATTACTGTGCATGCTGAAGTGTTCATCACCGACTCCGGTAAACAACTTCCACTACAAACGATCGAGTAATAGGACATCCAGGACGACAAAATTTAAAGTTGAGTAAAATGATAAGCCCCTGAAAACAGTATGTTCCAGGGGCTTACTTATGTCATTACGCTATGCTCATCGCACCACCAGACACAAACCGGAATACTCCTCAGGATGAAACACGCTTGCGCACGGCAAAAGCTAGAGCTTCATTATCAAACGCCAGCAATACATTCAACAGCGTGCCGGTTTCAATTTCACCCGCTTCTTCTTTAGGTACCGTTAACTCCAGCATACCGACAAGCTCGGGTGGAACTCCCTGATCGGGGTACGCTTCTCTGTATAATTCCATTGGATCAAGCTCATGGTTTACACACCACTGCGCAAAAATAAGCACCATCGCGTTTGTATCACGGCGATAACTATCTGCAAGCTGTCCTTCCAGACCCTTTTGTTTATCTTCCATCAAAATCCCCCCTTACTCTTTACTGTCCGCCAAGTCATTTGCGAATAAGACGAACGCTTCCTGCCCATTATAAACAAGAATGCATCTACTGTCACAATACCACTTTCCGGAAAATGTGATATAATGTAGGAGTAACGTGAAGGGAGGACGACCGCATGAATCTGTATGTATGCCTCTCCTGCTTTCAAGTAAAGCGGGGAGATCCCCACCGTGTCGACCTGAATGTATGTGAAAATTGCGCCCAGCTCTCTGAAAACGTTGCCATTGAACCCAAAAGTACAAATGATGATTCATATCCATCGGTAAGGGGCTGCTAAAGCAGTCCCATTATACTGTCGGTCTATGATTTTTTGACTGTCCATGCCTTCACTGTGGTAAAATGCTAACTAAACAAAAACATATAACGAGGTGAAGCATGAGCTATTTTCGTCGCTCAATCCCAAATAGTTTTACACTCGGCAACCTTGTATGCGGAATTTTTTCGCTGACATTTGCCATGAACGAATATTACCGCATGGCCGCTCTGTTGATTCTTCTGGCCGCTGTATGTGATCTGTTTGATGGAAAACTCGCCCGCATGCTAAAAGTAGACAGTCCGATGGGAGTCGAGCTGGACTCACTCGCAGATATTGTCAGTTTCGGCGTTGCTCCAGCTATTTTGATGCACACAATGGAACAACCTTCATTTCTTGTCACACTTGCGTTTATCGCCTTTCCAATCGCAGGTGCCTGGCGGCTTGGCCGGTTTAACATCCAGCCGACGATTGGCTACTATATGGGAATTCCGATCACCTTTGCCGGGTTGCTGGTGGCTTTTCTGGCCCTTTTCTCGTTTTCCAGCCCGCTTCTTACCCTTGTCCTGGCTATCTTGATGGTCAGCCCGATTCGTGTTCCCAAGCTATAATCTACACAAAGAAAACCACCTTCAAAGGCGGTTTTCTTTGTTTTAGAGCCACTTACATAACGAGTATGATATGATACACGAAGACTATTCAGCGAAAGGATTGTAGTATGAGAATCAATAAATTTATAAGCGAAACCGGGATTTGTTCGAGACGGGAAGCGGACAAATGGATCGAAGCGGGACGCGTTACCATCAATGGGGTGCGGGCTGAACTCGGAAGTATAGCGGAAGCGGGGGATGATGTTCGCGTGGACGGCAGACCGATCGGGACCAAAAAAACATCGGTCTATATCGCCCTGAACAAGCCAGTGGGCATTACATCCACAACCGAGAATAAAATTAAGGGCAATATCGTCGATTTTGTCAACCATCCAGAGCGTATCTTTCCCATTGGACGGCTCGATAAAGACTCCGAGGGGCTAATCCTGCTGACGAATGACGGTGATATCGTTAATAAAATTTTGCGTGCGGAGAACAACCACGAGAAGGAATACATCGTGACTGTGAACAAGCCAATTACCCCTGCCTTTGTAAAAGGAATGTCAGAAGGCGTCCGCATTCTGGGTACCCGGACGAAACCGTGTCGTGTAACGCAGGTCAGCGATCGTGTCTTCCGCATTATCCTGACCCAGGGACTGAACCGTCAGATTCGGCGCATGTGTCAGGCGTTCGGCTATAACGTCGTCAAGCTGCAGCGCATACGTATTATGAACATTCAACTTGGCAGCCTGAAAATCGGACAGTGGCGTAACCTGACAACCCGTGAACTTACGCAATTAAACGAGCAACTCTAGGCTCATATAACAAAACAGCCCTGTAGCATCGCGTTTTGCATGCCACAGGGCTGTTATTTATTATCCGCACTTCTTAATAAGCTTGCCAACCTTTTTGACCACCTTCTTCGTAGATTTCGCGGTGACAACCTCATCTTTCCCGACGATGACAAATTGTTTTTTCCGGCCAAGCTTGCACATCGATTGGCAACCCATGCAAACTTTTGCATCCGGTGCAAGTCTCGCAAGTTTTTTCCTCAACTTCTTCACATCATCTGTACATTTCGGACAAATTCGCAGCTTCATTGTCATCCCGCTCCATCCTTTCGAAGAATTGTGGTGAATACCTATAGTGTATCACAAAAACAAAGCGTTGATAATAATTATCATTTCACAGAAAAATATTTTGTATTGAAACCTTTTTGGCCTATATGCCGTCAAAAAGAATGGGATCCCAAACTACATTACTGCAAGGATGTGCCACAATCATGAAACCAACAGCATTATGGAAAGCAGCCTTATTCACGACGCTTTTTGCCACTACAACAACCTCAGCCTATGCGATGTATATACCCGATCAAGAAAAGAACATTACGAACGGTTACACCCAAGCACCTACCGTTATGCCAGCAGACTATTCGGCAAACGGACTTACACACCGTCTTGTTATAAACGGAACAGGCTATGCACCTGATCAAACATCCATCTATACGAGCCACAATCAAATTATGGTTCCCGTACGCACAATTGCGGATGCGCTTGGATTTACACTAAACTGGCATAAAGAAAACAATACTCTTGAGCTTGTGAAAGGAAACCAGTGGTTCCAGATCAAAATTGGTGCGGATAATTACAACATTGCCAAAATGCCCGTTAAGTTAGGTGTCGCACCAGAACTTACGAACAGCAAGACATACGTCCCTCTTGCATTCTTCCGTGATGTAATCAAAGTAAATGTACAGGTTGATGAAACCGGAACGATTTCAATCTCTGACAAAGCGGAAGAAATGATGAGGCACGGTGTAATTACAAGCATCGACAAATCTCAAATTGGGATAAATGGATTCACGAACGGTTTGAAACTGAATATTACAGATTCCACCATTATTTCAACAACTGATGGTCGGAAACTTTCATTCAAAGATCTAAAACTCGGAATGGATGTAGATGTTCGCCCGGAGAAATGGGCTACCTTAAGCATCCCACCAATGACGAACGCGGTACAGATTACGGTCAAAGATGCTAATATGAATGAAATGCTCGGCACAACAGGAGAAATCACAGATGTACAGGATATACAAAACGGCATGAAGCAAATCACCGTAAAAGGAACGAAGCTATCCGAGCAAGCGCAAGATACAATCATGCTGGTCGTATCTAACAAAACAAACATCATCGGTACAAAAGACAATCAGCCTGTTTCGATACAGGAGCTAAAAGCTGGCCAAAAGCTTCATGCATTCTACGGTCCGATCATGACGAGAAGCCTACCACCAATTGGCCAGGCTGAAAAACTGGTAATTGAAAACTAAATAAACGTACATTTATACTTGCAATTTAAAGAAGGCTCAACACTCCAGATGTTGAGCCTTCTTTAATAATCTTTAAGCCTATCAAAATTCAGTATTTACTACATTCATCAAAAAAAATTTGTAAACAGTATTATTTTTATATCTTGGAATTCATAATTATTTAAAAAAACTAAATATAGAAAGGAGACGAAATGTACAAAATATTAGTCGTGGATGATGCGCTTTTCATTCGGTCCATTGTAAAAGGATATTTAACCGAAAATAACTTCGAGGTCGTAGCCGAAGCTCAAAATGGAAAAGAAGCGTTAGCAAAATATATAGAAACTTGTCCGGATATTGTAACAATGGATATTACGATGCCTGAAATGGATGGCATCGAAACGATCAAACAAATCAAAAAGCATGATAGCAAGGCGAAAATTGTAATTTGTTCCGCAATGGGCCAGGAGCATATGGTAATTAAGGCCCTAAAAGCGGGAGCAGTCGATTTTGTTGTGAAGCCTTTGGATAAAGAAAGAGTTCTTGCTGCCATTAATAAAGCACTCACCAATGATTAGTATAAACAGAAAATCTCCTTTTCACTTTGGCTACTACGGCCCGTATATACTTCTGATACCTCCCTCTTTGGATCTCAATCCAGAGGGGGTTATTTTTAGTACGATGTATTTTCAGGAATTTTTCATTGAGGAATGGTATAGTCTATTTTACAACACACCGATGGGATATAAGTGAAATAAGGAGGAACTAGAAGCAATGTCGCAATCGAAGCAACCTATCATACAAAATCGCAAAGAAAGAACGCGCGTTTTCTGGACACTCGGTATTACCCTTATCTTTCTAGTATTAGGAGTCTGGTATACGTTTCATTCTTTTTCAGGCTCTTTTCATACACGACCTTTCACACACTTTTTTAAGGAATTTGGATCGTATGCCCGAATCGGATTTTTCGTCGTATTAGCTCATTTTGTCCTTATGTTTATTCTTCGGAAACGATATGTAGATGGCGTTGGGCAAATCAAACAACTTGTTATTTCGCTTTCACGAATTGCCCGTCAACTGCATGTTCCCTTAGCGATTATAGCTACGGGGATCGTGCTGATTCACGCGATTGGAGCTCTGTTATACGGATTTACATTCGACTTTACAAACAGTACAGGTTTACTCTCTCTTTTACTCCTTCTTCCGTTAGCTATCTCTGGAATTTTTCGATATAAAAAAATGGATCGAAAATGGCATTGGGGGCTCGGATTAGGCTTTGCTGTACTTTTCATGGCACATTCATTTTTATAATCAACTGTTCGAACTGGTTACAGCAAAAAAGCCCCCTGTATAGGCGGCTTTTTTGCTGTATTTATAACCTACTCTCCTGAAAGTGACTCTTGTCCTACTTTTAAAACACCCGCCTGATTTACGATATCATGCAGCCTTTTTCTCGCTTCTTCAATGTCCATCTCAAGTTGGATAAGAAGATTCAATACACTATCCATGTTGGCTTGCTTTTTGAGCATAGAGAAAACAACTGGCCTCTCATGCTTAAGAACAGTCATGACTTCTACTGTTGCAAGCACTCCGTTAGACGTTTTGCTTCGTAAAAATAACTTTAGAAAATTCCTGAAAATAACTAAGTGTTCCGACTTATCCGGGTACTTCTCTAGCAATAGAAAAAATTCTCCTACCGCTCTTCCAAGACCCCATCCCTCACTTCTCATAACTTTCTCCCCCTGGTGACTGGTAGGCATAACTAAAAGTAGAAGCCCTTTTAGCTTTGCATCATTACCTTTCTAGCCAGTTTCCCTTTTTCAATAGGAATATATTAGCACAAAATACAAAGTGGAAATAGGTGTAATATCATGCAAACATTGCATTACATAATTTCAGTCAGCTTTTATCGGCTCTTTTTATGATCTCTTTCACTTTTTGCTTGTGTGTTCTATTGTGTTGGACTTTTAATTCTCAGGAAGCGAGATCACACCTCTTTCTCGCTTCTACTTTTTTATTACAAGTAAGGAATTTTAGAATCGAAAACCTTCATTTCTTAGGAACCCCGCGGTATATTATGCGGGGAGGGATGTTTAGCTACTAATGTGGTGGCACGTGTAATTTCGCACAAAATGTTTGTAAGGGATTGTTTGTTGAAGAATTCTGCCTTGATGAAGGCAAGTCCTAACTCTTTGGATGCGTATCGCGGCGGGAGAGAGTTGAGCGTTAAGGCATATACATCTCTTTTACAAATGTCGCACTTACAGGGCATCTCTATATGGCCCCATTGCTCCTCTAATGTTTGTAAGACGAGCTCTTCCATTACATTCACTACTTTCATGGTAGTCTCCCCCTCTTTTCCTTAGCCACACAAGCCTTTACAACAAGCCTTTACTATGATCTATTTCATAATTATTATTTTATTGTATATATTATACAGCGAAATATGCAGTTATATAAGACTAGCTATGAGTGAATATTTATACTTTTTCGCAATTATTTTGACCTAGTTATGATATCCAACCAACAGCATAAACTCAGAAATCGTGAAGCCAAGATTCGTCGCAATAAACGCGAAAATACCTGTAAGAAAAGGGATGATCTTCTGTAAATAGAATTCTATACGAATATAAAATCACTAAGGAACCATACAATAAAATTATGGATTTTACACCTTCTGAGTATTCAGTTTGTTCTTTATCATTCAAAATGTAAGGAAGGATAATGATGAAAAAGTTGTTCCACCACTTCTCTCATCCATTTATAAAACACAAAAAAACCAATCCTTTATCGCAAGTGAAAAGCTTTCAAATTTATTATGGGCATGTAGATGCTCAAGCCCTAAATGTACTGAAAACTGTTGATCTGGTAATCATCGAACCAAGAAATATCGACTTTCATTTCGTACAACAGATTCGTGCTTCGGGGACGTTGGTGTTTGGGTATCTGAGCATTATGGAGACTCCCACATGGAATCGTGATCGATTCGATCTATTGGATGGTTCGGATTTTTTAATGATAGAAGGAGAGAAAATGCATTTTCCAGCGTGGAACTCCTATTTGATGGATCTACGTAAGATTCATTATCAAGGACTTCTGCTACAAGAAATGAAAACCCAAATCATTCAAAAGAATATGGATGGCATTTTCCTAGATACAATAGGCGATATAGAAGAATACATCCGGAAAGGTTCGATACAGCAAGAGATGAATCAGGCGTATCTTAACCTACTTGCCAAGATCGGTACTATTCACCCTCATTTATCCTTAATTCAAAATCGCGGATTTGCTTTGTTACAAGGAACGAAGCACTTTCTGGACGGCTTTCTTTGGGAGGATTGGCGTAGTGAGTTAGCTAATCAGGATGAATGGTTCAAAAAAAAGCTGCAGCTCATCAAGAAGTATCAAAAAAAAGGGCTGAAAATCTTCACGGTCTCTTCCATTCAAGAACACGTTCATACGCAAGCCGCAAAGGAAAGAAGTTTTGTTCATCTGGTACGTCCTGACGGATACAATACGCTTTAGCCATATTGATCCACTCAAAATTTTTAGGTCTCGTGCGTGTTACGCATCGAGACCTAATGGATGAATCGTTGTTAGATTGAGGGTTATCTTCTAGAGATTGCCTCCGTGTAGACAAAGCACGTTTCGCACGACTTGCCATGTGCTTGACAATTGTTTTGATTGACTTCCCAACAATTTTTTTCCGTTTGCTGAAATGCAGGGCACGTTGCGCAAATCTCGGAAGGGGTGCAACACATTTCCCAGCAGGGACCAAGCGAATGATTTACATTACGCAAACTGTTCCGCTTTCTTTGTAACCAACGGTCGAACGCATCTACAACCGCTGGGTCTAGTTGCGAGCCTGTCGAGGATTTTAGCAGTTCTAACGCTTTATCAAAAGGCAGTGCTGTACGATATTTCCGGCTGTTCATCTTCGCCAAAAAGACCTGGACAACTGCTATAATGCGAGCGCCGAGTGGAATCTGCTGACCTCTCAGGCCTGCTGGGTAGCCATTGCCATCCATTCGTTCGTGGTGATAACGAATGTAGCTTGCGACAGTTTTGTTGCCGATTAGCATCTCGATGATATCCGCCCCAACTTCCGCGTGAAGCTTCATCTTCTCGTATTCGATCTCCGAGAATTTCCCTTCCTTCAGATAGATTTCTTCCGATAAGCCAAGCACACCAATATTACTAAGGTATGCAGCGAGTGAGATGTCTTGCTTCTCGCGAGGAGAAAGGCCCATCTCTTGTGCAATGACAATCGAATAGCGACTCATGAGTTCAGAGTAGCCAACTGTATAAGGACTTAAGTTGTCAATTGTACGAGATAGCAATTTTAGCAGTTCTACATACGAGGTGGTCATTGGTTTGATATTGTTTTGGGTCTGTAGTAATTTAGCTATTTGCTTGGACAACGTACGGAGCGATATCATCATTTGCTCGTCTGACAACCCTGACCCATCTTGATCATGAACGCGGCAAACAATGAGTCCTTCTCTCCCGCCTTCGATGAACTTGCTAATTAAGAGCATTTTCGCACTTCGATCCTGCAGTAGTAAAGCGAGTTTTGAATGAGGAGTGTCCCCTTTATGAATGACAGCCGCCTCACGATTATCGAGCGCCATCCACAATTGGGAACACAGCTCTTTGTCGTGGATGATCGTCTGCTGCATCTCAAAGGACCAGCCAATCAATGCCGGTACTTGAAAGCCCCCCGTTTGCTGAATCAAGAGGAAACAATCCGGAATCCCTAAGGCACTGGCGAACATCCCCAATGTCTTTTGGATAATTGACTCCGAATCTAATGCCATGGAACTGATTGAGCGTAGCGCATGCTCACTTGTAACCACAACGTCGGTTTTCATCTTCAGAACGTCAGTCTCAATCAAACTTTCAAGCATCTGTGGAAGCAAATCAGTAACAAATTCTAGCTTAGATCGAATCGCCTTAGGTAGACGTGAGATAGGACCAATACGAATCAATCCCCTTTCACCACGAATAGGAATCAAGAGTAACGGCACTTCCCCCTCTTTGATCAAATCAATGCCCTGTCTAGTAGCATTGGGTGAAAGGCTGAGCGGAGGCTGGTATACCTCTTTTTCATAGGAAGCGAGCCCACTATAGGAAGGGGCTACTTGATCCTTGTCACCGTGACGTTGGCGCACCGCCTTGAGTAAGTACTTATTTTGCTTGTTATCCAATATATAAAACGAGTAGCCATGTGCATCCACAATGGTGCTGTAGATCTCCAGTATGATATTTAAATTGCTCTCTAGCTCTGTAGATGTTTTCACATGACGTAAAAGCCGGGTTACATGTTCTAACTGTTCAACATGCCTTTTTTTCGCACGCATTTGACTCATAAACAGTACCAGAAACAAGACGATGAGAGCACCGGCTCCAAGCAAAAACACTGCTAAATAGGGTTGAACCAAAGTATCTAAATGAGACAACATCTTTTGTGACCTCCTTTCTTACGTTAATGTTCCTCGTTTTTTGCTACTGGAATTTCAGCAAGATGAGGTTTAGTGTCCAAATGCTGCTGGATTGCTATATGCTGGGCAATTTGCTTAAGCTTGTTTTGTAAAACTGAGATCTGGATCGATTGATATAAGACCACCAACAATAAAATTAAAGTCGAAAACAAAAACAACAGCGATGGAGGATAGCTAACCCCGAGCCTACTAGCTAGCCAGTCAACCAGTTCGGGATTGGCAGATACGATCAATATAGCCACCGCACCTGACAACCACGTAATCACGTTCCATTCACTAATCTTTTTCTTCAAAAGCAAATAGAAGACCGCTAACAAAAACGAACAACCGCATCCTACTAGAAACAATTTGAGCACGTTATTCATGATACGACACCTTTTTCGTCAGTTTGAATTGAATAAGGACAGTCATAATACTGAGCGAGACCTTCATGATGTATAACAGGGGCTTAATTCCTGCATGCATGCTAACGCCCACTTCTCGCATCCTCATATGGGCAGGAATCTCTCGAATTCGATATTCAAGTAGAATCATTTGGATAAGGATATCTGCATCAGGAAAATCTGCCGGAAAACGGTCGCTTACCGAATAATAGTGAAAAACCGATTGGGAGATGCCTCGAAGACCTGACGTAGGATCGCTAATTTTTACGCCAGTCAAAGTTTTGATCAGCCAGTGAAAAAAGCAAACGCCAAACTTTTTTATCGGTCCAATTTTGAACGTTGAGCCTCCTTCTAGATAACGTGACCCCATAACGATGTCAACATCTCTTCGTTCTAATTCCTGCATGATAGGCTTTAAATCTTCTGGATTATGTTGATCATCAGCGTCGAATTGTAATATAAATTCATATCCTTTCGCCGTTGCATATTTGTATCCGGTTTGCAAGGCTGCACCGTACCCTAAGTTGTAAGGATGAGAGATTACTTTTACGGGATAGGTACTAGCAGCCATCGCTGTACGATCCCTTGAACCGTCATCGACGACTAAAATGTCAGCCTTTAACTTCATAGCCAGTAATCCCTGCAAAACTTTGCCGATGTTCTGCTCTTCGTTAAAAGAAGGAATGACGATTAGGAAGCGGTTCATACTCAGCACCTACTTTCATATATTTTCGAAGGTCACGATAGGCAAACAGCATTATCCCAGACGCGTTGACAAGAGCTCCACATGCAGCTCCATACCCCAGGCCTGCTGCTCCTATGTGAAAAGTAAGCAGTTGATCACAAACGACATTGACGAGCAATGCAATGAAACTGATTATGGTTGGAGCTATCATTCGTTCCACAGCCATGAAATACCGCATCCCCACAGCAGACAACGCTTGCGAGACGATTGCAAGCGAGTAACCCGCCAAAATGTTTGATGTAATTTGAACGGAATGCTGATCAAACGAACCATGTTGAAACAACAATGAGATTAAAGGAATTCTTCCTAAGAAAAAGATCACGGTCACAGGGACAGTGATGATTAAGGTCATTTTTACTGCGCTGTTCATCGCAGCACTCGCAAGCTTAAGATTGTTCTCACCCACCGCTTTTGAAATCGAAGGAAGAAGAACCGTAGTAAGAGCCGCTACAAACACCCAGTTGGGGAATTGCGCCAAACGGAAGGCATAATTGAGTCCGGCAATCGTCCCGCTTTCCATCTTCGATGCGATATTTCGTTCGACAGCAAGAACCAATTGTGTGCTAAGCAAAATCATCAAATACGGGACAAACGTTCGCAACACACGTATAAAGTCATCTTGTATGCAAAATGCTAACTGCCATATGTTTTTATCGTATCGATACCAACGAACTTGATCGTCACCTTTTCTGTGCAGTCCCAACCAGACGAGCATGACCATACTGCAAACGCCGATGAAAATCCCGACTGCCACAACTATTGCTCCTCGATCCGGGGAGACATGTTGAACAAACAAACAGGCAATGGCTCCTAAGTAGATGCTGTTAAACACCACAGGTGTAAAGGCAGATCTCACATACATTCCTTTTGCTTGCAGCGCGGCACTTCCGATCATCCAAAGCGGAAATAACACCATCGTAGGCAATAAGATCATCAAAAGATGTTTACATTGACTATACACTTCAGGTGTAAAACCCTGGCCTAGCCAATGCAGTAATGGGTTTTGAAATAAATAAAACAAAAGGAAACATCCACCCGAAAAGAGGAACGTGTATACAGTTACCCGGATAAAGAGCAGTTGAAGTCGCTTTGTCTCTCGTTGTACCAGCAACTTGCAAAACATTGGTACACAAGCAACACCGATCGCAGACGCCAGCAGATTATTACCAACCGTGTCCGGTATGAAAAAGGCCAAGGTAAGTGCATCGGCTGACGGAGAAGTTCCAAAATAGGTCGCTTGCATAAGATCCTTGCCAAACGCGACGATGGCTAACAACAAATTAATCAAAGCAACACCATTTGTCCCCATTCCTCCGAAAGAAATGAGTTTGCTGAACCATTCACGGATACGAACCATTCTAGCCCCCTCGCCCTGATGAGGTAAGCGCGATGGGCGAGAATGTTTGGCTGGCAATGAGCTCACCTAGCGTCGTAAAGCTAAATTCTTGCAACAAACGCTCCAGCTTCCGGCGGGTGGTACCCAGATTGTAATAATGGACAAACCGAATGAGCGGTGACGTTTTCAATCGTGGCTGCTCTGTATCGACCTCCCAGGGGTGAACATAAATCATGCCAAGACGGGTACGATTCACTTGCCGCAGCGCCCAGGTCAAAAATGAAGTGGGTAAGGCACGGAGGTAGAACCCACCGCAAAAAGGAAACGTGACTCCCCCCTTTTTTAAGACCACGGGTGGAAATTCAAGCAGGCTAAGCGCCTCTCCATTCAATACAGGGATGAATGGGGTATGCGGTGCACCTTTAATACCGGACAATGGCGTTCGAAACGGCTGTAGGCTGGAATCACAAACAAACCCTTCATTGGCTAGAATCCTCAGTACCTCATAGCGTTCCGGGGTAATGGACCAGGAGGGTGCACGATACAATTGTACATTTTGCCCGGTGATGCCCTCCAGGATATGCTTCGAATAAAGAAGGTCCTCGTGAAACTGCTCAATGGACATCGAATTAACCATCTGATGCCATCCACCATGCGAGCCAATTTCATGACCTCTCCTTGCAATCTCTTCCACCAGAGTGGGATGCTTCTCAGCAACGCATCCGAGTATAAAGAACGTTCCTTTTACCTGATAGTAAGAAAACAGTTCAAGGAGCTGCATCGTATTCTGAACGACACGATCTTCGAATGTATCCCATGTCGAGACATCAAAATGAAAATCACTTGTCATATACCAATCCTCAACATCCACAGTCAAAGCATTTTTCATTCTCTTTTCTCCCCCCTAACGTTTAAACATCATGTTCCAGATTTTACGATCGAATAAGAGTCTGAAAGCCCCTGTCATAAACCCGAATACTGGCATCGGATCGTCCCATGATAAAATATCGTCTCTAAGTGATGGGTTCCCGAACGAGAAAAAGGGGGGATTCATCGAGCGTCTGTTTCCGGCAGACAAAAAGTGAAGAATTTCACCCGGCAGAAGGTTGCAACAAAACTTTCCTATCGTATAGTGATGGACTTCTTTGGCGTCTCCTTTTATTGCCGCCTGGTACATCATATAGGGAAAATCCACACCAGACTGTATCGCCATCTCGAGTGAGTTCCAGTATCTCGGATTGATTTCCATCAACTTTGGAATCCCGTCACGCGGGTCTTGCATGAACTCGATCTCCACGACCCCGCACCAGGGCAGATTTTGCATGAGCGTCTTTGCTTGCTCTACAAGCTCTGGCATCCAAACGCTCTTTTGAACCGTGCTTGGACCTATGTCCACCGGGAAATGCCTGACTTCTTTTTGTACGAATGATCCTCGAAGTTCCCCGTTCCGGTTATAAAGCAAACAGACGTCATAACGTTCACCGAGTGGAATGAATTCCTGAATCATCGGGCGCGTATATTGCATCGCAATCTGTTGATATAGACTCACTAACTCTTCTCGATGCTTAACGATTCGAATCCCACGGGAACCCGAACTCTTCCGTGGTTTGATGACAACCGGATACGAGAGTTTCTCCGCTAAGCACTTCACTTCTTCCATATCTTTCGGACATAGCGTTTGTGGACAGGGGATCCCTGCCTTCATTGCAAGAAGAGTCGTCGTATATTTATCTGCTGCTTGTTCATAGCTCTTGTTCGGAGGTAATAAACAAGTTGTGAGGGCCTCAATTTTCTCCCGATGTTCAATGACGATTTGCATGACGATATCATCACTTGGAATCAGCAATTCATAGCGTCTGAACTGCAAGGTCTGTATGAGCCATTCCAAAAACGCTTGTGGGTTTCTTGAGGGATCCGGATACACCAAGGCACGGGTGCAATATTTTGAAAAGGCAGAAGGTGTGAATCTGGTTCGGTCTGCTGTATACGTCGCGATGCCTTTCGACCCTAGCGATCGGGTCAGAGCCAAAGATTTGCGCAGTAGACCATCCGTTATTAAGACAGAAGACATCATACACATCACACCTCTACATGAACTTGATTAAGACTTGCCCCAAACTTGCTCCTGTTTCTTTCCAGGATATTCTTCTTTATGCAGATGATAAATACGTAAGTTCTCATCTTCATAGAAGATCTGGAGGTTATCATGTGAAGCTTGGTACGTTGTAATCCATTGCCTCAATTCTTCATTGTCTTTCTTTCGCTGTTTATATTTTTCAGCGAGTAGCGGATAAATAGCGTGGCTCTTGGATAACTCAAATACCTTCTTTTCGTTGTAGATGAAAATATCGTTCGCAATACCTGCATCAGGCTTATTTTCTCCTTTTCTCGTCAATATTGAGCGAGAAGGGTCGTACTGATCAAGTAAATCGTGCAGGTACATATGATAGCCGTTTCCTAATGCCAATGCATATCCTTCATTCTGTGAAACGATCAACCAAGTCTTAGGACGGTATGACTCAGCGATCCGCAAATACTGCTCGGCGCTTGTGTCCCATTCCATTTTATATGGAATGATCGGCATCAAATGGGTCTGTTTAACAAGGGCGAAAATGAGAATAGAACAGGTACTTGCTTGAAGGATATTATGGCCTTTCATGCGATCAAAAAGCCTCCAGACTGCGTGTAAGCCAATACCTATAGAAAAAGGAATAGCAAGTGCCCATAAACTACTTGAACGTGTCGCGAGCAGCAAACTATGCGTGACCGCCCCCCCGAATTCGTAAAGCAAGAAAGTAGACGTTCCGATCCCTATAGCAAACCAATCCATCACTTTTTCGTAACGAAGCTTACGAGTGAACAGTACCGTAAGTAAGAAAACAACCAATGCCGCTAATGCCGTATAGTCTAATAGGTGCAACTCAGGCGGAGGCACTTGAACTGTTCTTGTCAAAAAATCTTCTGAAGACCCGTGAACCTCTCTGCCAAGAATTTTTCCTAGCAAGTACGGAATAATTGCTATCACAACGGAAGCTGCTCCGGCCAAACAGAGATTCCAGACACGTTTACCTAATAATCGAAACCCAGTTACCAGCCCAAGCACAATCAGTATCCCAAGCCCCATTCCTATGTAGCCAAATATAAGTGAGTGTACCAATCCAGTTACAGCGCATCCTGCTGCAGCCGTCCACAGATCCGCACGATCTCCTTCTTTCATATAGCGTGCAAGGAAATACAGTGTCGGAAAGACAAAGATCATGGCAAATTCTTGTGAGTTGGTAGATGCTTGACGAATCCAATCATAACCGTGTAACGCCTCACCCGTGAGGCCATACAAAGCCGCGGCAGCAATACCTGCAAAATGGTTATTGACCCAACGTGAAACAGCAAAATAAAGACCCAGTGTAATCAAAACACCGCTAAAAGATCCCATATACTTTAAAACATACACTTGATCAATGGCAGCAAACTTATGCAGGTAAGCGAGAATAATATGAAAGCCTTGTGGGTAGATCCCATCATGGAACAATACCCTACTTTCAATGTACTTCATCCACGCGAGTGTTACGTATCCGTCCGACATCGCCGGAGCTGCATGTTCCCATGCGTCATAAAAACGTACGTACGCGGAGCCAGCAAGGACTGCTAGCAGCAAGAGTCCAGGCAGTATCGCCTGTCGAAACTGCTTTCCAAACAGAAAAGCCCTCATGCCTGATACGAAGCCTGCACGCCAGCGAAGCCAGAATTGACGAATGCGAAAGCGAATGTCTAATGTCTCGTAAAATAAGAGCCCCACAGCAGTCATCGCGCGCGTTCTTACGGTGGCCGCATTTCTACGAAGATAGTGACGAAATCCAAGCAACAAAAGGACCGCTACAATTGCTAATACTTCAAACAACTTCAACAGGACTAGCACATATCCAATGACGATGTATACGAAGACTCCTCGTAAAAAGCGGGCAAACAAGCACGCACCTGTATCCTCTATCTTTGATCTAGCAAAGAGAAAACGCGGCACGATCACCATCAAAAGGAGAAATGAGAAGGTGAAATGGGCCATTTCGTACAATTGATTCAGTATCGAAGCGTACACCTTCAAACCTCCTCATAAAGCTGCGAATAAATATTCGTCCAGATGACGAAGTACGTGATTGATCTGGCGATACGAAAGAATGGCAAACACGATCGTCCCAGCTAGCAATCCGAACACCCCATAGCTGTACTCAAACCAACGGCTCAAGAGAAAGCCAACGACCGCGTTGACTACTATGGCTGGCAAAATAGCACGATTGACCAGCTTTGGTTGGGACAATGAGAACAGGATCACCGCATTCATAAGCGCCATCGCAAGGATCAAGTATGCAATCAAAGCACAAATGAAGACAAAATATGTCGTATGACCAAATAGCAAATCCTTACCTGCAAACGCGTAATAGCTGTCATTAGCAAGGAGCAAGGTAATAAAAACGAGAAGGCAACTCACTACTGAAGCGACTGCTGTAACTAAAAACCACTTGTGGTAGAGTTTTAAAAAATGTCGACAAAGTCGCTCGATCTCAAATCCCGAATACCCTTTTTGGCTGTCTTCCAAATCTTGCATCATTTTATTTACAACAACCTCGCTCACGCCAAGCGGCAGCATCAGTGCGAGTAATGCAAAATCGAGCCCTAATTCATAATCTCCACGAAACCAGATGAAAAAGGGCATAAACTCGCTGTTTGCCGACCAGGCCATCACTCGGTCTACATAAAGAAAAAAGAAGTATAAAAAACCGTAAATAAAGTAAGGCATGACTAAGTAGGTAATGACTGCCAGACGAGGTAGCTTAGGAACAATGCCTTTTTCTTCTCTCTTCTCTTCTCTTTTGAAAAAATA
Organism: Aneurinibacillus soli; assembly: GCF_002355375.1. GTDB lineage: Bacteria > Bacillota > Bacilli > Aneurinibacillales > Aneurinibacillaceae > Aneurinibacillus > Aneurinibacillus soli. The sequence goes on from NZ_AP017312.1 coordinate 3,863,751, forward strand.
GAGAGATAACACCATCCCGAGAAGCGCCACAAATGCAATGGCGATCAATTGAGAAAACAGGATATCGATCTTCAACAGAACAAACAAGACAAAAACGATAAAGATTCCCAAAAGGATTAATCCGGAAAAAATGAATTCTTTACGCAGGATATACATCACAGTTACCGACAACCAGATCAAAGTTAAGAACACGAAATAAAGCAAAAAAATCAGAAACAAATGGTACGGCAATAAATTGAAGATGATATTGATAAGACAAACCACCACAATGGTTAAAGCACAGAGAATATATCCCAAGCGAATAAAATAGAACGTGATCCGCCGTCCCATATTGTAATATCCTTGTTGTAAATAGAAGAATCCCCGACGGGCGATCGCTTGTGTAAATCCCCCAACAAGTAAAAAGCTAAGAATCGTAGCGATTGCAATACATGTAGCGAGATCAACTGACAAATTCTCATATGACCAAAGGGAAAATTTAAGTGAAAGCATGGAAAAAACAGAGATCGCCATAGGTAAAGCAAAAAGTAGACCACGTAAAAAACTTCTCAACATCTCATAAAGAAGCACCCATTTACTTTTCTCCTGAGGCTTAGAAAAGGATGTAAAAACAATTTTCTGCTGCAACAGTTCCCAAATTTCCTCGGCAAGCTCAAATACCCCTTCAAGACGAAATGCTTCATACACGCGTTTGTCGTTCCATCCCATCGTCTCCAATAACACAGCAATTTCATATCGATCTTGTGGATGAATGCTGCGTTTCAGAAGATCATCAAGCAACTGGTTTAACAATTTTTTGCGGTCTGAATTGTTTTGCGTAATGGAAAATGTAGCGTTTCGCATGGCTATTTATCTTCCGTTACACTAGGAATTCTCATGTTCACGATCAGATCAGGAAGTTTTCCTTCTTGTTCCGCTAGCCTTATAATTTCCAATGTAATCGCCTCTTTTTCTGCAATAATTAGACGACCATCTTGCGCAAATAAATCTTTGCCTGCCAATTTACCGACAATGTATCGGTTGCGAATTGACATAATCTCAGATGATAATGCCGCACTTTCCTTCGAATCCTCATTACTTTCTGTTCTCTTGTCTTGTGGCTTCAGTTCTGATTGGGGGTTCTTTGGCTCAAAGAAATCAAAGGTTTCTAAATCTGAGGACAAATTGCTCACATTCGCGGGGGCAGAGGATAATTCTGGTTCCACTAAATCAATGGTTTCATACGGCTGAATACTTCCCCAAAATTCAGAGGGCCCTTCCTGTTGTTCTGAAGTCGAGACTGTTTTAAGCTGAGTGATTGTTACTTTTTCTTCTTCGCTAACCTCAAAAAGGGAAGGACGATCCTCATGTTGTGATGCTGCTAAGTCAGACAGTGATGGGTCATCACTTTCTAGCAAGTTCAGCGAGGACGAGTGGAATTTTTGTATTGTAGATCCAAACTCCTGCAGTTGCGATTCCAAAACCTGCCCGTAATAATCGGCTTGTTTCTCAATGCGATGAATCATTTGTTCGTGCTTCGCTCTTTTTTGTTCCATTTGTTGTTGCAAATCGAAAAGTTCTTGTTGCGTATGACGCTGTAGTGCTTGAATTGCATCTTGTGTACGCTTCAAAACTAAGTCCTGAAACAATTGATAAGAGGAGATAGTTGGTTTCTTGTGTGAAAGTTCCTCCCATTCCGCCTGCAAGCACTCTTGTTCTGCAACCTGTGCTTCCACTTTAGACTGCAGTTCTAACAATTGCTGTTCTTGCAGATGTTTCAATTTGAGAATATACGCCGATACCTTTTTTGGACTTAACCCGAACAGAGAACGTCTAAGGCGCAAACGATCATCCATGTTCTCCCTCCCTTATTCTTCTCTGAATCAAAGACTCAAGATTGCCGAGTTTTTCAAGCGCCTGACTCACAACTGCTTTCTGGTGCAACTGATTGATCTTCAGTATTTCTTCGTCTTTTTGCTCAAAAATTTTCAACTCTTCGTGCATCTCAAAAACTGCTTTTGTCTGTTCAATGTGAGCTTGTAGCAGCGTCGATACATGCTGATCCATGTCGGACGTTTCTTGAAGCTCCTGTTGCAAATTTATTATCTCAGCACGAAGTTTTTTGTTCGTATGCGCAAGTTCTTCCAGACGTTCTTGTAGCTGCTGATACCGTTTCTCGTGTTCGAGCTGCAGAGATTGGATCAATTGTTTGACGGAATTCGAGGAATATCCCCACAATGCCAACTTGGTAATCTTATCCATAAAAACCCCCTATCAGAAATTCTTTTCAGGCAGTCTCGCGGTCCATATCTTCCAGCAGTTATACCAACGCTGAGTATTTTTCAAGTTCTTGAAAGGCTAAGTCGTATTCACCCAAACGATTGTAGGCTTCGGATATTTCGGTCAATAGAACAGGCGTGTAAGGGGACTCCACCTTTTCTTTTAATGCAGTGCGAAAATGAGAGATTGCTTCCTGATACAGACCACAAGACATAAGGGCATACCCTTTTTCCAGCAAAAGCTTTTGATTTTCAAGCTTCGTATCCTTTCGGAAGATCAAAACGTTTTCTTTCGCATGAGACGCTAAGCGAATGTAACTTTTCAAATACAAATCCAATACTTTATCTAGTGTAAAAAAGTTAAGCGCGCGCTCTCTGGCTTCTCTACCCAGTTCACTTCGAAGCAAAGAATTGTTTAACAATTTTAAAATTGCCTCAGCGAATGCTTCCGGGTCAATGGGATCTACCAGAAGGCCTGTGTTCCCTAGTGCTTCTTTCACACCGCCTACATCGGTTGCAACCACTGGCTTCCCAACCATCATCGCTTCGACAACAGAGTACGGAAAAGCTTCTGAAATGCTGGTCAAGGCAATGATATCTCCACTTTGATATGCAGCTACTATATTACTTGTATGTCCAGCAAAGATAAAAGAGTCATGTAATCGTAGTTTTTCGCGCAACTCCTTACATTCTTCAAAATACTCTGAAACCGATACAGACCCGTACAAGACGAATTTTACATTTGGGAAACGATCTCGGACGATGGCAGCCGCCCGCAAAAACGTCAGAATATCTTTTACCGGGTCAATGCGAGCTGTCATGACCACTGTAGGAATAACATTCGGCGAAGAAGGCGTATCCGTAAACACATGTTGATCGACACCGTTCTGGATGACATGAATTCGATCGATTGGAACCCCGAATCTTGTTTCCCACCGGGTATTATATTGACAGACCGGTGACACTTGATCCGCATATGTGTAATTTAAAGTAGAGATCGATTGAATGAACCGGATCAAGAACGTAGTCAAAAAAGAAGAATACCCACGCTTTGACAGGGAAATGTATTGTTCGCGAAGATATATGCCGTGCTCAGTAAGCAAGAATGGTGTATTATTTTTCAACTTTGCCAACACACATGGGATGCCACAAAAAGCAGCCGCAGTAGAATGTGTCACATGGGTCTCTGGTATGGGTGCATTGACGATGCTCAGAAATCTGTACAACCAGCCTAAACTTTGAATTAAACCGTACACATCCGGTTGGCTCAATCGGAATGTTTTATTAGATGAAGCTTTAAGAATAAAATCTTTATACACATTCCAGGTGAGCTCCGATTTAAAACTTACCTGGTAGTCAAACTTTTGGAAGTAATGATAAAGATCGAGTAACACGTGAGCAAATTGTTGAGGTTTTTTCACTTCACTGATAACTTCTTCTATCAATCGAATAAAAAGAGGGATAAAGTGCTCTTGAACAGTTAGTGTAGTCGTATTTTCTTTTGAAAGATAGATTTCAGAAAACGGGACAGCAAGATGTTCTTTTGGCTCCTCCATTCCCCACAAAGGCACTGTTTGCAGACTCGCATTCTTCGGTAGTTGAAATTTTTGTGTCACAAAAGGGTTGGCTATGATGCTGTAAATAAAAAAATCCACCACATCCAGCTTGTTGATCAAATTTTCACACCACGTACTGACTCCACCTTGATGAAAAGGATATGTGCCTTCTGTCGATAACAACACTCGAATTTGGTCTGTCAACGGATTCAACTCCACTAAGATTTATTCAAATATAGAACTATCCTATATGACTCTCCACTTACACGAGCAATTATGTTATTTTTCCTTCCCGTCCTTACTTTTACTTCATCCTCATACAAATTATGATAACGATTTTTCTAAAAAAATAAAAAATACGTACCTCCACTTTTGTCCCCTTTTTACCTATTCCTAACAAGAAAAAGTTATGCTAGAAAAGCAGGAAAAAGGTGCAAGGAATCAGGATTTCTCCTTTTTTCTCACACCTTTTTTCCGCTCTTTTGCACAACTTTATTTCAATTTTGCTACGAGTTTATTTTATGTGGCACAGGTTTATTTTTTGGTTACAACACATGTTCCGAATTAATAAAGTCGTGCTACCCAATCCCCCTTCAACCCGCATTCCTATGCCACCTAATTTATCCCATTTGAAATAAAGTCGTTCACGAATCGCTCATTTTCCCGATTTTTTTCTCCATTTTTTCTGCCACAACTTTATTCTTTTATAAATAAAGTCGTGCTACAAAGGAAAGGGATTGGGGGCACAGGTACAGGCTTTTTTTCTGCCTTTTTTCATGCTTTTGGGGTTCGTAGAACCCTCCTCTCTTTCTTTTCAATCCTTGTTATAATAAGGTTTTTTCACTTTTCATCAGCTTTTTAAACCAGGAAAAAGGTATGGTATCAAAACAAGAAAAAGGTGCAAGGAATCGGGATTTCTCCTTTTTTCTCACACCTTTTTTCAGCTCTTTTGAGCAACTTTATTTCGATTTTGCTACGAGTTTATTTAATGTGGCACGGGTTTATTTTTTCGTTACATAGTAGGAATAAGGATTAAAGAAAAAGGTAACTTACTCACCTTCTCCACCATTCAGATATTTAAATTACTGAGCAATTCCTCTACTCGATCTTTTTCTTTTTTTGTAAAGGAGGATACCTTTCTTTCAATTTTAGATAATATTGATTCATCTTCTAAAGTTCTTTTGGATTTTTCCATACTCTTGATTATATTGATGAGTTCCTTTTTTGTTATGAAATTCTTAACGTCATTAGGTAGAACACTCTCCGATTGTCGAGATATGACTATTTTGTCCCAAAACTTTTTCGTGAGTATTCTGTAACCAGTTGCAATTGACACCATTTCATTAACTCTACCTTTTCTATAAGAAAACATACTATCATCTTTCATAGCGATATAAACAGGGTTATTTACATTTTCACTTGAGAATATTACCCTCTCATCACTAGACAAAAGAACTAACGTACTTAATAATGCATCAAATTCATCATCAGTAATAATTGTCTTATCGGTTTCAGCGACAATCGAAAAATCCTCTAATAGTTTAGCAAATCGATCAGATTTTTCCGTTTTACCAGAAAGAGAATGTGTTATCCATGCCCCTTCTTTCATATCCCATTGTGCCAAAGTTTCCTTGTATTGCCTCATGTCACCTTTTCCATTCAAATCATTCTGATTGCCTTCCCTATAAAGTTGAAGGATAGTTGCGGCAGGATACGTTTCAAACAATCTTTTATTTAATGGATCCTTACCGTTTTTCATTAAGCACTTCATCCCACTACGAATTCCTTCTGCTCTTTTTGACAGAGTCTCTAAGCGACCTGGTGGGGCGCCATTAAAAAATTTATCAACATCTCGTGAAATGTACTCCCAAAACCTTCGCCAATTTTTTTCTTCTACAGGCGGGACAATTAATGGCTCGATTGGGGCATCAATAACAAGTGGATAAAGTTTATTTTTTAAAATAAACCTTATATCATTTTTCTCAAGTACCTCTACAGGTTGATTATTATCCTGATTAGGAAAATATGGCATTATATTGGATATTATTTTTATTTCTTTCTTTCCAACATTACTGTCGCAATCCTGATCAATTCGTTGAGATTTGACCAATGCACCTTTGTCACTTCCGTATCCGACCAAATCCAAGCCATATACCCATGTAATTTTTTCCTCATTACTATGCATATTAGACGTTCCTTTCAATTTATCGAGACTAAATCACACATATGTTGCCATTATTGTCTACCTTACAACTTATCAACTCATTACTATCACCAAGAGTGCGTACATATTTAGGCTGGGACTTGTTTGTAATACCGAAGCACCACAATTTATGATTGTGTTTTTTTAGAAGTTCAATAAACCTTGGATTCTTACTAACCACAGATCCACCATTACCCCAAAATAGTACAACCTTCTCGGATTCCTCAACAACTTTCTGGATATATTCGAAATTTTCGCTATCAAACTTCTTATATTCCCTTGGGAATAATTTCTTTGAGTCGCTTGTCTTTGCAAATAAGTTTACCACTTCAATCGAACCATGTTGGTGTTGGTCAACGAGCAACTTGGTTATTTTCCCCAATGTTTGACCAAGTACAAACGGGTTGGGATTTACTTGTTTTGGATTAAACATGATCACTCCAACTTTAGGCTTTGTACTGTCCCACCTTCTAAATAATCGGTATCGAACGTCCTTTTCCATATCAAAATCATTATAGGCATCCAATATATACCATTTCTGTTCACTCGACATCATTCCACCCCCATTTCTCTCATGCCCTTGCCCATAATTGAATTACTGTTTAGTTCGTGAAAAGAAAAAGATACCTTTGCATAATAACTGGTAAAAGCAGTTTAACAAAAGAAGTAGCTACCTTAGACTTGATTGGCTTGTATACATGCTATTAGCTGAATCTTTGGTTTGCGGTAATTTTCCGAAATATATATCAGCTGGGAAATCATTAAATATTACCTATTACATTACTTCTCGTACATTCAAAACTCGATCTTCTGAAACACTTTGTTCATCTATCATTCGAACAATAGGATTATCGTGTTCACTCCAGGATCGGCAATACTGATTACATAGATAATACAAACAGTGGCGTATAATACGGTATTGAGTCTGCTTAATGTTAAGTTTCTTCGATCCATCAAAAATGATCTCTCCAACATTAGCCTTAAAAGTGATAATAAACGGAGTCACTTCCTTACACAAATTCCTGATAGCTTGTTGTTCTCCTAATACCCTAAGCATATTGTCAACAATCTCAGGAAGATATCGAATATGTCGTACATCTCCGTTTTCGAAAATATCCCCGTTAAACAGAAAGCCATTAACACACTTATCTGGAGGACTAAAGCGATTCCCTTCCAAACGATTAATAATCATTTGTGCAGTAGGTGACTCGCTCCCATTCAGAAATGATCTCCAATCAATTAGATTACCTTTGAAAAATGTTATTAGCCTATCTTTTTCTTTGTAAAATGTTAATCCAATTTTTTCTAATCTATATTTTAGTTCGTTGTTTTCAGTCAATGCATCAAACAAATTGTAAAGTGGTTCTTTTTCTATAATCTGTTTTGAAGTTCTTGTCGTTAAATGAAACAATGTTATGAAATCAAAATTAGGTATAGTTGTCATATCAAGGTGGGTTATTTCAGAAAGAAAACTCAGAAAATGTGGGATACTTATTTCCGTTTGTGGTGGATACTTTTCTTTCAGTTTATTTAAGTTTCTTAGTATATAATATTGAATGAACTCTTTTTTCACTTTCAACAATTGCTCAAGAGAATCGTATATTGAATTTTGGTTTGATGTATCTATTATGACTTCCATTATTTATCCTTCCTAAGATCTTTACAATTTACAAGAAAAAGTCGATCAGATTGACCGACTGATAATAATTATGTGTAGTTGTTTGAACTCCTGAACTGTAATAAAACCTCTACGTTATCCTTTTTCTCCTCACTTAACGTACCTTTTTCAAGGTTTAGCAAATACTCCACAATCTCCTGTGTGAGCATTAAGCCGTCCGCTTCTATAATATCCCTTGGCTTCAAAACATTAGCCTTTAATAACATTTCCACTGCTTTTCTTATTAACATAGGTTGCGGAACATTTAAAACATCATCCAATGGCTCTTTTTTTCTCATATTTTTTTGATTCATTTTCTTCATCAAGTAAGTGTACTGATTATAATTTATTGCGTCCAAATGAAATGCTCTTACTATCATAGCTTGAATTGATACTTTCCATTTTTTCTTCAATTCTATATAGAAGTTTAGATTATTTGGGTAATGGAGATCTTTTAGGAAAGAATCTTTGGGCAATAAAAATGCCCCTGCAAATGAATCTGCCTGTTGCTCAATTAAGCGGTGCTCCTCAAGATAAATATCATTAAAATCAGTATTCCAGTTATGTAATAGCATATGGCCTAACTCATGAGCAGTATCAAATTGCCTTCTACATGCCGACTGTTTACCATCACCAAGAATAATCACATATCTCTCTCTATTATTTATCATTTGTCTCTGGCTAAAGGCATCAATTTTATGAGTGTCTGTAGCTAAAGATGTCATAACAACTCCATTTTTCTCCAATAAGAAAACGATATTAGTTATTGGATCTTCACCAATCCCCCAATATTTCCTCAAAGCCAATGCTATGTCTTCAATATCCTCACGTTCCAATAAATGTGGATTGTCCACTTTCTTGTCTGTAAGCTCAATCAAATCCTTAATGCTCGGTAAATTTACTGTAGGAAAATCAATGTATCTTTCGAGGAAATCACAGATCCTCGAAAAGTACCTTGTTTTTTCGATTTGAGACAAACGTTCTTTTTTTGATGTGGATACCAATGACCTAAAGAAAGTGTTTCCAACTTGAACTTCTTCAATTGAATCTGCTTCATAAAAATATTCTCTCGGGAGTTTAAGAACATACATAAGCTTCATAAGTGTTTCTAAGGTTGGTTTATTTTTACCATTCTCAAACTGAGAAATCGCTTGCTTTGAAACACCTGATTGTTCGGCTAAATCGGATATCGTAAACCCTGAAAATATTCTTGCTGACTTCAACCTGTTTTTATTAAAGGTATTTACGAAAACCATCACAAACCCCTCTTTAATAATTATTTATATTAATCTTCATCTTGATCCTTTTGCTTACGCTTAAGCTTAAGTAAATCACTGATAACCTGTTCGTGCATTTCATCCGATAGTTCTTCATACTGTGGTTCAACAGCAAATCCAACTGATTCATCTTCATTGTCGTAAGAAACAATATACTCACTCAGATCTTCTTCAAATATTGAAGGTAATGTTATTTCAGGGTTCAAAACCCTTGCCTTAACAGAAATCACTTTGCCTCGAACAACATCATATGTAATTAGCTGGGTAACTTCAACATCTATGCCTTTGATGACTTCCTCAACCTTTTGTTGGATTAGAAGCTCTTTGTGAGATCCAATACCTTCATCCAAGAATGCCAATTGTCCTATCGGCATGAGGGAGTCCTTAATCATCCAACGATTCCTGTAAGCATAAGCATATAAGTAGTGGACGGATACGTTCGAGTTATCTTTTTGCACCAATTGCTCTTGGAAGGTCGTCTCCCTTAATGGTACATACAAATGCTTATTCTCAACTGAATACATACGAATATGTTCATAACCATTTTCTTTGTAAGTGTCAATAATGTATTTATCTTTAAAATTCTCATACACAACTTGATTTACTTCGTCCGAGTTGGAGTTTCTGAATTTATTTTTAGTTATACCCTTGTCCGCATTCTTTTTCTCAGCATTAATTGCAGTACCGCTCATCAGACATTCAACTAACTTTCTCTTTTCTTCAAAACTCTGCAAGGCAAAATTAGTAGACAAGGATATCATCCCCTTCAACTTGTATATAAATTACATTACTATTTTTTTGTATTTTTGTCTAGTTGATTACCATATTTCTTAATAATGTCACACCATATTCCAACCTATACATCAATCATATAGTTCAAGAACAATTTGATATGATAAAGTAAATGGAGAATGCCCTCATGTCATTTAGTTAAGTAATCTACATGAATCGAGAAATGAATAATTTTATACTCTTTGAACGAATTGAGGTGATTACAAAATTGGAAAACAAGATTATTTCCCCCGAAAAATAAATGATGGGGAAGTATTTACTCTCTTCCCCATCTCAATCTGCACAGACAGATTCAATTCTTGAACGAACTCATATTCATCCTTTCTCAGTTCTTCCTTTAGATCGTCAGTGAATATTTTAAGGGGTTACAATTCCCCCCCTTCAGACAACTGTATATTTTCCCCGCAGTATTTACAAACCACGTCTCCTTACTTATCAATTTTCAGTTTAATTTCGTACCCATATTCATCTGAAGTATTAAATAATTTCTCTTTCTTTCAAGTCACGAATAGGCATATGTACAAAATAAATTTGGTTGTTCTTATCTAAGGAGAGTGCTTTCTCTGCACTCTTGATACCATAATAAAGCCATACTTTCCATTCAGAAGTTCCTACTAGAAGTTTCTTTACCGATTTGCGTGGAGACGAATCAATTTCCAACAACAGCTTATTCCATCAATCTCCTTCCAAACCACATCAATATATCCATTTCTTCGTTCTTCATATCCTTCAATCAAGAATTTTTTATCTCCAAGTACCCCATACTTATCTGCCAATTCAACTAATCCATTTTGTAAAGCATCATGAAACTTTCGCTTCTTTCCCCTAAACAATCCATCTTTTTTTCCATAAAAACTGTAATCATCTGTTTAACTAATTCCTGTATGTCTGCTATGATACTATCTATTTTCAATTCCTTTAGCTCTGTCAAATCAAATAATGACATCTAATCTACCTCGTTTTTTAAAACAAAGAGAAAATCTACCGTCTTATTCGTTAATATTTATCCTTATTTTTCCGAAATTTGATACAACAATTTTAACAACGTACTCCAATAACTGGAAAAATGGTCAAAAACATTCTTAACGGCTAAAAAGAAAGACAGTCCTTTTTTTAGCGAGGAACTGCCTTTATAACGCCAGATACTATTTTCATTTTTCTGATATGTATTGGATTAAAGACTTGATTTTCTTGTTTCCTCCTCCAAATCCTGCTTTCAACTGAATTTTATATACCGTAAGTCTTTCACCATTCTTATTCATTTCATCAATTGCCCATTTAATTTTTCGCACCCGATAACTTTCAATATCTTCAGTTACCTCTTTTAAATACTGTTGGGTTTTTACAAGATTATCATTTAAAAACCATCTCTTAACACCAATCGTTCTTCTTATATTACTCGGAACAATCCGTATTGGTTTTCCTTCTGTATGTAAAAGCTTTTCTACAGCTTTTTTTGCAAGTACTAAACACGTTTCATCTCTCTTCTCCCAGTCTACAGTTTCAGTTTTTTCCTTTCTTATTTTAGTCTTGGGAGTTACTTCATCATACCAATCCTTATCATGAGCGTATATCCACGTATGAAGACCTTTACCTAATCGCTTTAATTCACTTCGATTAGCTTCTGGATTAGCTTCAATCAATTTTAACCATTCTCTTCTTTTTTCTCCAATTGAATAGGAAGGCATACGATTTCCTACGACCGCTCGTTTACCAATTGCTGTATTACTCTCAAACAGTTCTTCTACGCCAATCTCCAAAAATTGCAGAAAGAGAATATGTCTCAGGGGACTTCTGTTCTTGTTGTTGTTTCTGACAAAGAGCCTTAGCCAGTTTGCTTCTTGTTTAACGTCTATACTACTTTGCATTAGCTCTAAATAGCCCGATGGATAAAAATACGAAAAGGCCTCTAACAGCTTAGCTATATACAAAGTACCGCCCTTAGATGCAAATCCCTTTTTCCTCAACTTATCAATGTAAAATTTTATAATAAAGGAAAGCTCCTTCCTCGCTTGATTACGAAACAATAAATATGAAGCATTCTCCATGTACTTCAAATTCAGTTCTCTGACTTGATTTGAATAAAAATCCTCTGTTAAATCAGCATTACATGTCTCCTCATCCGCACACAAAAAATCATTTCGGCTGTCTGTTATTACTACGTTGCTGTTTTTAAAAAGAACCTGATGCTTTGGACAGTACAAAGCCCCAGGAATTTGGGGAAGTCTTCTCCAATAACTTTCTCCCAATTTCTCCATATCTTCTTTAAAGCATAGAGGGCAATATTTTAAATAGTTATCCGACTTAACTTTGCTTCCGGCCATTCCAACCATCGTCTCAATCGATTTGCCATTTTCTTTAACCATACCATTAAACACCAAGTCTGATTTTTCGCGAGATAAGAAAGCTGTATAAAACGGATACATGGTATGATTTAAAATAACCTCCTGTACGGACAGCTTAGACGCAGGAGGAAGATTTGCTATGAATGCACTTAAGTTTTGTGGGAACAGAACTGATTTCCGTCCCATCCTATTATATATTTTGAATAAGTCCCATTCTAAAGCACGTTTACTAAGCATTCCGCACATTTGCTTATACCTGCAAACAATGCTAAACAACAATTCATCCTGATATATGAGAGGCAAGAAGTTTATCACTTTACAACACCTTCTTGCCAAATACGCATATTATCAATGTATCCCTTCTCCAACAAAATCTGATAAGCCGACCTCTCACTTTTACTTGCTTGTTTCAGTAAACTCCTTAAATCATCTTCACTGTAATCAATATTCTTAGCTTTGGATTCTTTGGGAACTATTGTTGTTTTTGGAATTCTAATTTGCTTTTGCTTTAATTCTTGTGCCACTTTATTGATTTTTTTCGCATTCGGAATGGAGTTATCTTTCTTTTGGGCCGTACCTTCGGATAGCTCTACTCTTCGCAAATCCTCATACTGAACCATTTTATATGGATTCTTCGATTTTATTGCTTCCAACATCGGCTTCATCAACTTGAACTGCTCTTTAGCAACCTTGTTGACCATATCAGCCGTAAATTCTTCTTTCCCACTGGAAATAGCCATCATCTGGACATTTACAAATAATTTAACGATTAAGTCCGAAACCCCTTGTGTTTCTTCATAAAACACTTTTATCAATTCTTCATTTAAAGGTGTAAACTTCTGATTCCACTGGTATTTCCATATGGACTCTAACAAGAAACGAAACTCTTTACCATTCTCCATGTTATTCCAAATGATTTCTCCGTTACCCGAAACTCGCCTTGCAATTCTAAACTCATTTTGAAAAATTGCATAGGACGCTGGCGTACCAATGAAAAGCACAGGTACACCAAATGAATTCATGAGCGTTACAAAATAGTTCATCATTTGCTGTACTCCACGATTCTGCAGATGTTGAATTTCATCAATGACAAGCATTCCTAAACCTATGTTGTGGGCAACTTGCCCCATCAAAGGCAACATGGCATCAGTAGAAAGATTTCGAGAGACATGTTTTTGAAAAGTATTTGTGCCAAGAAGTTCATCGACCTTCATGAAAAACTGCAAAGTCAACGCTTTCAGACTGGAATTGTGGGGTGTTTGCAAAGTTAAATGGGATAGCTGGATTTGATTAAAATGTTGATCATTGTAATGATTGTGCACAATGATTTGAGGAATATTACTAAGGATTCTATTTACGGTAGTGGTCTTGCCCATACCCGAATATCCGATAAGAGTTGCACAACTTGCGGTAGTCCGAAAATTCGATCTACTGTTTATATCGAAGGATCTGTTAATAATTCGTTTCCCTGTTTCGTTGATGTATCCCCTGTATTCCTTATCAAACGGATTTCTTGCTATATATCCCTGATATAACAACGAAAAAATTACGTTCCAAATGTCCACATGAATCGGCAAGGGTTGAAATAACTTGTACAATCTTTGAATCATATGAAGCCTATAGGAACCGTCCCAGTTACGTTCTTCTACGTTAAAAGAAATGGGTAACATTAAATTCTTAATAATGGTTTGTTTATTCATCAATGGAGGAAGGGTTTGTATAAATGGATTACTATTGTATTCTTCCAAAGGAAATTCATTATAGGAAGCCTCCGTTGCCTCCATTCCATTATCCATAAAAATCCTATTCATCATAGTCACTTTCCCCCCACTCTCTAAACATGGCAAATTCGTCTATTTCATCATTCAATTCATCAGAAAATTCCTTAAACACCGATTCTTCTTTTGCTTTCTTTCGTTGCAACATCCGCTCATTTCTCTGATTTTCCTTGATTCCTTTAATTCTCTGTGATTTGCTCTTGCTGTGGTCTTTTTCAGCTTCCGTTCTTTCTCTGGCTTCTTTTACAATGTTCTCTATCTCACTGTACAGTTTTATTTTTTCTTGCAGTTCCTTTTCTTTATTCTTACTGTCTATTTCCTGCTCATGCTTTTTAAGCTGTTCAATTTCATTCACCCCTTTATTCGAGTACATGGACAAGTGTTCTAAAAGACTAAATTTATGTAACTCTCCATTTTCATCAAACATAAGCAACTCCGACAAATCCATTGGGTTGTAGCAAATTTTAACCTTTTTACTGCCTTCGATTCGTGCCTTTTGAAACCATCCATTTTTCAAGGCATACTCTGAAGCAAAAAGTAACTTACGATAGGACAAACCTCTGGCAGTTAAAGTTGCATAGTCTGTGGGAAATAAGTGTGTTTTAATCACTTTTTCTGGTAGGATTCGTAATTGACCTTTTTTATATTTCAGTCCATGCTCCCAAATCTTGATTGGAATTTTTTCTACCTTTTTCTCAATCATCGTTTCATCTAAAACATATTCATTCAACACATGATGATTATTGTGAAATAAAATGCACTTGATTACGATTTTTGTAAATTCATCAAGCGATAACGTGCCCTTCAGACGATAATCATATTCGCCACGCTCTTTTCCTTTCTTGTTCCCGTTAACTACCACACCGTCTGCGAAGGGCTTTACCTTCAAATTAAGTATATTGAAGCTGGATTCTATGATTCCCTTAAAATCTGCATGATAAGGGGGTGTTTGCTGTATAGTTATCCCTAAGTTCTCGATTGCATTTTCAATCTGACTACTAACAAGTTCCCCTCGGTCTGTAAGGATGCGTTGAGGAACACAGAACGGGAATTCCTCATCTGTAATGTCCATTCCATATTTTCTGCACAGCCCCACCTTTGATGTCATGCTATTCGCAAGAGCTACCATTGCACCAGAGTACGAGTTAAGCGATTCAAAACCTATGTTAAATCCCAGTATTACACGTGAGTATATATCTACTACTAGGAACAATATTGGTCTTCCAACGATAAGATCTCGATTGAATGAAGAGACCAAGTAAATATCAAACATCGTACTATCAATTTGGAAAAGTGTTCCTGGCCCTGTTCCAGCATCTTGAGTGGAATTCCCTATGATCGCTCGATAATTCTGCTGATACACTCTTGTACCATTTCTACTGATTATTTGTTTGGTACTATTGTTTGTCTTCCTGAACCAGTAAAGAAACTGTTCATAGGTCGGCAGTTTCTTCATCTCAACTAAAATAGGTATTCTAACTCCGCTTTCTTCTACTGTTTCCGTTGTAAAATAGTCCCGCAAGATTAATTCATAAGTTGTTTTCAAACTATTTTTTCGATGATTGTAATAGTAACGATTCAATCCTACTTTAAAAAATTTTTTAATGTTGTCGTCAATATTTACACCTACATTTTCATTCTTTTGACGTGGGCGACCACGCTTTTTCTCTCCTACCTTTCGTTCTTTCCCTCTCGCACCACATCTAAAATAATTGGGTAACAAACCACTTTTGATTTTACCTCCTTTTAAATATTTGATAAGGTATTTCTTTAACCCGTTGTAACTAATATTAAAAGTTTCCATTGTTTTTTTTATAGCTGTTTGACGAAATTTACTGATATACATATGTTCTTCATTTACCAAGTTGCTTTTGAAAAATGATACAATCTCCCAGGAATGATCTCGTTTCATTTTCTCAATATTATTTAGCTCTTCTTCGGGAACAGCTCGACTATAAATATCCTCTTCTACTACAATGATTTCTCGATTTTTATGAAGGATCAAAAAGTCTGCTCTGGTAACGGGGTAGGGCCACCTACTACTGTCCATATCGATGATATATATAATAGAAGTAACTGGATTGATAAATAAAATCCGTATTACTTTTCCATTCCCATACTTAAACAACATGTTTTCTACCAGTTTCACAACGCCCCCCCTTTTTGTTATAAAAGAATATCTTTAACCTTGTGACCCAAATTGATTTTTTCACTCATGTTAACTGTAAGCTTTTTCTTTGCGATTAAATATCGAAAGAGATACAACCCTGTTCCAGTAGCTATCCCTTCTACTTGGTCAAAGCTTTTTACTACATCCTTTACCTGCTTGTCCATATTTTTCAATAGGTGTGTATGCAAGATATCCGATAATGGCTCTTTACCTGTTTCACTATCCTCCAACAAAGTCTCTCTAACCCATTGCAGGTTATTGGCCACTTGTTTCGGTAATTGTTTATCCGTAATCACCTTCCAATTAACCCCTTTTACTTCCCAGTATCTCCGTTCTATCTCCAGTTTTTCAAACGTAATTCTTTTATCTAACTTGGATGAGTTTTTTATTGTTCTTGCGACATGTATTTCATTTCCATCCGCATCTATTACCGTTAAAACAAAGTTCGTACAGATGACCAGTTGCTCTCCCGTTTCTTTATCACAAAATTTATCAAAACGTAGATTTTCTTTATGATCGATTACTTCCATGACATCGAGAAGTGGGTAGCTTTCTCGAATATCAATCACGTTGTCATTAAACTCGAAAGTTAAGAAGGCACGCAACTGATTATCAGAATGTAGGTGATGAATCCGTCCCGTTTTTATTCCCATTATTCTTGTTGCTCTTCCCTTACTGGAAAAGTCGTGAATTTTCGTCCAGGGAACATAGTCTTTCCCCGTTCCCTGCCCTCTTCCTTCCTTTATATATCGTTTAAATCCCATCTTCTTCTCCACGCATTCTATTTCCCTTCAACAAGGCTTGGACTTTTCCAAAAACTATTTTATTTACCAATGGTGTATGACTCCCCTCGATAATTACATCGCCGTGCCTCAACACACCCTTATAAAAATCATTCTTCAAGATAGTCGGCATAGCACATTCTTTTATTGCTGTTGTTCCTATCACTCTACACCTTTCTCACCCTATTCCATCATTTTTATCGCTAGCTTTCTTGCCAATTTCTTAATACAACTGGCCCGTTCTTACCTTATCCATTCTAGGTGTGTATTACTATCATACGGCCTACATGTTTTCGTATCTAGCATCTTGAAAGTTGTACACCTTTTCCATTGCTATTCATTTTAGATACAGTACGATCTTGGAACGAAAAAAATTTTTTTCAAATGTTCAAATGTATACATTTTATTTGAGAAACTCTTGTTCTGTTTTTACAAAAAAGGGATGTATAAATAAAAAACAGGAGGGAGTAAATAGAGATGAATGTAAGAATCAAAGATTGGTTGGAGTTAACCATGTCTGAGAGAGTGTGGATTCTGATTCAAATTTCCGAAATGCAAGAGCGGAAAAGAGGGCTATAATTGAAAATGAATAAAATTCATATTTTTGATTAAAAGTTCGTAATCTCATCTTTTTACAGGGGTTCCAAAAGAAACTCTGTCATTATTCAATTTTGAACAATCATATGGAATTTATTATGTAAACACAGTATAATAAACGTAAGAAAAATAGACCTCCCGTCGTCGCCATTTGCTAAACTCACGGGAGGTTTTTTTATTTTTTTGGACGTATGACCATATTTTTAATCAAACGATTCGCTATATTCACTTTTTCACACGATCGTATAGGAACTATCTTAGCCCGTACAGATACAAAACGCTACCCCATCCTGGCTCTATTCCGAGACTGACATCTTCTTTGCGCAATCCATAGTCAACTATCATCTCCAGCATATATAGTGCGTGAAAAAATGCCTCAACAATCGGGCGTGTTTCTTCTTCCCAACGGCAGTTCATGTCATGAGTAAATTTCTTTCCAGTTCCTGACTCCATAATCCGCATGAAGTTTGCATTCAATTCCTGGGAATCACCGTCCCATTGGATCAGAGATCGAAAAAAATCAATAAGTTGCTCAGTGTATTTTTGCATGCCAAAATATACCTTTGCACTCGTGCGATAATAGCGATAGACACCATCGTCTCGAACTCTTTTTCCTTTTTCGTAGAGAGATATGATTTCACTTTTTCGTTTTTGGATACCTTGAAGTAATTTTCCCTCTTTTTCCATTTTCGCTCTTAAAATGGGGTTTTTGGGATACTTATTGTCTTCCGAATAATTCTCGTGCATATCCCCACTTCTTTCCTATATATTTTCTTCAGTTGGTATGTGATCTTCCTAATAAGTTCCGCTTCATTCTTCTATGAAAAATCTTACAATCCCCCCTTATAAATAAGCAAATCTGGTGTTTGGTTAAACTCTGATGTTAATTTTACATGTAATACCTGATCGTCAGCGTTGCACCTTTCCCTTTCAGTGGTGCTTTTAGAATTTCATCACGGTCTTTTTTCATGGATTGCATCACTGCACAACAGGTTGCCATTCTGTGATTTGAAGAAGGGTAGCCTCCAACCTGACGGTGAACATCTCCTGAGGTGATGTCTACATATTGGTATCCCTTCTCTTTTCCTTCATCTAATAGCCTTTGTATTTCCGCCATGAATTTTTCAGCTGTCATAATGAATCTCTCCATTTCGTGATAATACCTTTAATACTATTCATTTTTGGAAATTTTATCAAGTTATTAGAAAGGTGTGACTTAGGTGGTGTGATTCAACACACATTCCTTAAAGGTATACCTTTAAGGATATTAAAAACTGGTAGACTTCAATGTTGTTAAAGGTTTAAAAACATTTTAAAAAACGTTTATTAAATAACACACACATTTACAAACACTTTAGGTATAATTCGATTAAAGACTAATACATGGAGTGTTTGTAAATGAATCAGAAAATCTTTGCATACATAAGAGTTAGTGCCAAAGACCAGAACGAAGACAGGCAGTTAAAAGAAATGTTAGATATAAGTATTAGTGAAAGGGATATATTCATAGATAAAGAAAGTGGTAAAGATTTTAATAGACCGCAGTACCAAGCGTTGAAGCAGTGCTTACGTGAAGGTGATCTTCTTTATATCAAGTCGATCGATCGTTTTGGGCGGAATAGCAAAGAGATTAAACGAGAATGGGAGTACATAACGCAAGAAATTAGAGCAGACATAAAAGTACTGGATATGCCATTGCTTGATACAACTCAACACAAAGACACACTAGGAACATTTGTAAGTGAATTAGTTCTGCAAGTTTTATCCTTTGTAGCTGAGAAAGAGCGAGAGAACATCAAACAACGCCAAGCGGAAGGAATAGCCATTGCAAAAGCCAAAGGTAAACATTTAGGCAGACCACAAATGAATGTGCATACATTAAGCAAAGAACAACAGCAAACATTAGAACAGAACTATCAGGCATGGAAGGATAAACAGATAACAGGTGTACAATTCATGGAGAAGCTAGAAATCAAGAAAAATACATTCTACAAAATCGTAAAGGAATATGAGAAGTCACTATCATAGGCGACTTTTTCTATCTAAACTCAGTAAAAATTTGCGCAATTCTAGAATAGTCTACTCAGTGAAGGAGAAATCCCGATATTCATTTAACAGACTCATAAACTGGAATTAATACCCACTACATGACCCATTTTTACACGTATCTCGGCTGAACGGTTTTTTAATAGACTTACATACTCTGCTTTAATAGAATTACGATAGGGGAGATAATCTTTGAAGGGATGGTAGTTTATATGGGTGAAAGGTATAGTATTCTCAAGCCTTTAACAATGGAACTTGCTGAAGTACTAACAGTAGAAATCTTAGGGTTCTTTGCTCCTTTGAATGCTCAAAAAATGGGAAAGTTATTAGGGAAGCAAGTTAATGAAGAAGTGCTTACTCCGTTATCGGTTAATGACTTTTTTAAATACATGGAGACGCAAAAGGGAATCCTAGATATTAGAAGATACCAACAAAACGTCCTACAACTAATAAAAAGACTGGAGCAAGGAAATTTCTTGTGTTCTGCTGGGGTGGAAAATGGTTTTACGCTAGGAGGGGAAAAGTGTTACTACTTTACTAGAGAACTATCAAACCTTCAACAGAAGAACCTATTATGGTTGGGTGAGTGTTTAGGATTAGAATTTATCCTTCATAAGACAAAGAACTTTGTTATTCCGATAGCTGGGGAAGAACCTACCGGGAAAATAGGAATCGGTACAGGTACTTTAATTAACAGCGATACTATACTAACGTGTAGTCACGTCCTGAATGACATGAAGGTTGATAAAACTGTTAATATTGGTGGTAGAAAAATTGAAATTGCATATCACAAATCACATGATAAAGTTGACGTGGGTATTGTTAAGCTAACTGAAAAGGTGAATTTAGGGTTTCAACTTATTTTTGGTGATGCAATGTTGCTAGATGAAATACTTACTATGGGGTATCCTCCAGTACCAATGACAAGAGACTGCTACCTTATTTCACAAAAGGGGGAAGTAAACTCATTGGTGCAGAACTACGATGGAATCGAGCATTTTATTTACTCATCAATTACAAGACCAGGAAATAGTGGCGGCCCAATATTCACAAACAAAGGACATATAGTAGGTATTACTTCGCAACACGTTGAGAGGGAATCCGATAAGGAAAAGAATGTGGTACCATTCTTTCAAGGCATCACATCTAATCAAGTAATACAGGCCATACATGAGATAGACCAAAGCATTGAAATAGCATACGAAGATTACAACTAGGTGGGGGCTAAAGAGCAACCGTAAAAAGCCTGTGGTATACCCCTGAGTTACAATGAAATGACGCTTGTGGACAAACAGAAGAAGAATCGCATTCTTGTTACCTAGCTAAGCTCATAGTAATGAAAACGCGACCTTTAGGATAGGAGCATCTTTAATTAAACCTCTATACTAATACCCAACTACCTAATCAAAACCTCGAATCCTTTGATCCAATCCCAGAGAACAATTTTATTATCACAGGGGGGCATTAGGGTAACCAAAGGGAATCAACGGATACTACGCTTTTCCCTTATATATTCTATGATCAGAAGCAGGCAGGGGTAAAAGGGGAAGACCTCTTACTTTAGAAAGAATACCGATTTATAATCGCAGAACTTACTGTGGACTATCCCTTATACAATTAAAAAACTGCATGGGGGAGCATGAGGTTTGCTACAAGATTGATATGTATAACCGTAAACTCTTCATGCTCCATCCTATGTTTTGCTTATACAGAGCAATGAAGCCTTGATTTATACCGCATGCTTTGTATAAAAGCAAAATCTTGGGCTACACCCTGGATTTGGACATCAGTCTTCTTTTCTATACAACATAATAGACTATGTATTACTATCTTAGGTTTTGGGAGAGAGAAAACCTCTCCCATCACTAATAGAGTACCTATTTCCCCTATACCAAGAAAAATCCAGGAATGACGAGCGTTTAGCATCGTATCCTACAAAGATACGGTATTCCCCTTATTCCCCTGCGATGGGTGTGAAGTATCAAGCAAAACAAACGGGTTGACCAGATAGGTTAGTCCCTTGTCATTTCCAGAGTTAACCTTAGGTTTAATATACATATGCTCCTCCAAGGTACGAAGAACGGATTTTAAAGTGTTTGCATTCTTGCACCGCTTCTTGGTTGCTTGCCAAATATCCTGATACTTAACTTCTTCTCCTTTACCACGAATAGACTTTAAAACGTACTGAGCATCCTCAATGCTTTGATCCGTTCCCATGGCATCAAAGGCAATCTTGGCCTGCTGGATAAAATACTCCGAGAATTGAATAGCTTTCTCTACAGTTGCCAGTGCGATCTCCTGGGGAACCCCGCCAGTGTTTTCCGCAACATGTAAAAGGCCAGCAATTCGGTAGATCACGCCCACATGTTTGTTGCCCCACTCCACGATTGGTGCAAGCTCTCCTCTTTCCGGGGCAAGCTTCTTTTCGATTGATGTTTTAAAGCGAATCATCCTCTCATCCGCTTCTCGGCTTAAAGTTAAAACTTTAGGATGATCAGGGACAGGTTGAGCAAGCAATTGCTGTATCAGTCTTTCATACTGCTCCTTTACCTTCTGTTCAATGAGTCGCGGTCTTGGATTTCTAAATCCCACAAACGAATTAGGAAACGTAAAAAGGAATCGAGCCAGTAGCCCTCTTTGTTGGTAGATTTTATTTTTAGCCAAGTTTTTTATTACCTCAGGCTGAACAGTGATGCCTAAGGTTAGTAACGGAGAACGTAAAATTTCTGTACGGGTCATTCGATCAACGACGCAATATTCACCAGAATATGCCTTCAAAAACACCGTAAAGTGTGAGCTTTTGTCATTCGAATAACGACCTGCTATATTCTCAAACACATCACCTTCAGGAGAGAATATCCCAAGCCGTTCTTGATTTTCGAGTAAGATTCCGACTAACTTTTCCACTGTTACATCATCCGCAGTCAGACGTGGCGGATTAAGTGGAGAGACCGCCTTCTCCCCAACTTGTGTTTGTTTCGACTCTCTCCAGTCCTGTTGCAACATTTGTTCATATTCATATACTGGAGAAAGGAGATGACGAAAAACTGGACTCTTTCCTGTTCCAGAAGGTGAAGCAATGAGCACGAATAAATTCAGCGGTTCCATCCACTGCCCATACGGGTTTACGACATATTTTTTGGCTACTGCTAGCGCTAGAACGGCTAAAGACAGCATCCCTCCTATATGTGTGACAGTTTGGGTTTCTTCTGCCACCTGTGTAATATAGTCGCCGATAACCGGTGGCAGAAGTTCAATAGGAAATGGGCCTGTTTTTTGCTGACCAAACACTGTTAACGGAATAGGCTCACTCCATCCATCAAATTTTTGTTGTAGATCTGCAGAGTTATTTTTGAGGAACATCGTTTGTTTATTTTCCATGGCTTGTTACTCCTTTATACTTTTTATAATGAATTCATACATTTGAACTGATAATGAATGCAAAATATCTATATACTTTGATCTCGTATCCGGTCTGAGCATACTTCCTCCTTCATAGTGTTAAAAATAATAGAAAAACGGCAATACCAAATAGCATTCTGCATCTCCATATGCTCACTTTCCTTTCCATCTGTCCTTAGGTTGTAAATAAAAACAGCCAACCGTTCCCAGGAAGGAGACAGTCAGCTGTTTAAAAACCTATTCTTTTTTGCAAACACAAAGAGGCCAAGTGTATAGTTTGTACACCATACGCTTGACCTCGTATTTCTATATTCACATTTTTCACGATAACAATTCTTCCAAATAAGGGTAATTATTTCCCTCAATTACAATATACCAAAGCATTCATTCTTTGTACATAACATCTTAGAAAAAATTAAGTGTTTTTTGCAAAAGTGGTCTGGTACGCTGATTTTTTATTTTGCCATCTTACTTGACTTATAAAAGGATAAATCCAGAGAACATCTCTGAATGATGTTAATTTACAAACAAAGATTGGGTACTGGAAATCTCTTGTACAATTTGCCCATTCTTAATCACATATAAAACAGTTCTATCTAGCACATCTCCCAAATCTTTCTTTTGAACTGAAGATAGCTCAAATGCTGGATTATCCGTCAAAATCATAAACCGACCTTCCCCTTCATATGTCTCGCTATAAAAATCAACAAGCCCAAAAGCCGGAAAGACCTGTAGTTTCGTCCGTCCATTCAATGCTTCATACTGCTGTACCACATTCGCCCATTCCTCTGGAAAAAGCCTGTTCATCTGCTGTCCGTTAGGTACAATTCCTATTTGCAAACACCGATGGGTCGGTCGTAATGTAATACTTCGCTCCCGCTCAATCTCTAGCATTCGTTCTTCACTACGCTCCTCAATCTCTATCAACTGAGCATTCATTTGGTTAATTAAAGCACTGTTGCGGTTCTCTTCATTCATAGATTGATATTCCGTCAGCTTACGCACGGTATCCTGATACTGCGCCTCAAAGGTACGCTGTAGAAATTGACTCTTTTTATTCAGTTGCTGTTCCCGTTTTTGCTTTACAAGTAACAAACGCTTTTGCGCCTCACGAATCGCCTGCGCCCGGAATGCACTATTTTCTATCAAGGGTTGTACAGTGCATTCACCCTGCCATTGATTTTGAAAAATCCAGTATGGGGAAAAGCAAGTAAAGGAACCGTCCTCTTTTTGAGCAATGTACATCAATTCCCTAGCCAGTTCACGCCCTGTTCCATCAGTAACACTCATTTCATGCACTTCTACCAGTAACGGAGAAGAAACAGGGAAGGAAAGCTGAATACGATCTAAAGCTACTTTTTGCATTAACTGCTCAGCAAATGCCATAGATAATTGAAATAAAGGATGATCATTTATCAGCAGTTCAACTGCATCACTTTCTTTATCCACATTTCCAGTGAAACGAAGTGACGCTTCTTTTGTAGACAAACGAATACTATGCTTGCGGGCAAATTCACGTACCGATTTTGGCAATCGTTCTATGCGAAACGTATCATTCGCTTCATGCACTTTTACCCGATTATTGGCTAACACTTCTCTGGAAAACTCGGCATACGCACGTACCGGTATACTCGTCACAGAAAGCATATATCGTTCGCGCTTCATACCCGGCAAATCGACAGTTTGTTCGTCCATCTTTTCTTGCGCGGCAATTTGTAATAACCGCTTATGCTCTTCAGATATTGTTTTTTCCAATCCATCAATGATTTCATCCAAGCGTTCCCGATTCATAATCGCTTCTTGCATTAAATGTTCAAGGCTTACATACTGATCTTCAATAACCTCACCCATGAAATCATAGACTAGATCACTTCCGAGGTCTTCACGCATTTGTTCCATTTTATTAAGCAGGCGATACATCACTTCACCCTCGCGTGTATCAACAGCAACAAGATTAAAAACGAATGTTTCATTCTTCTGGCCGATTCGGTGAATCCGTCCCATTCGCTGTTCTAGCTTATTTGGATTCCACGGAATATCATAGTTCACCATCTGGTTACAAAACTGCAGATTTATTGATTCGCCCCCGGCATCTGTTGCCAACATAATGGAACATTCACTCTTAAACAACTCAACCTGACGCCGACGTTCGTCCATCGAATAATACCCTACGATTTTTGCAAGCTTCGGTACTCGTTCTAACAACCGTTTTTCTAGGTAATGCAACGTATCGGCGAACTCAGTAAAAATCAGAATCTTTTCGCCGTTTTTTAGTAGACCATTCTCTCCAAAGATGGTTTGTTCCAGCTCTACGTATTTTCGCTCCGCCGTATTCTCGTGTAAATACTTGCTCTTCTCCACCAAATTTTCTAACACAAATATCTCTGCCTGCAACTCTTCAACATTTACTGAAGTGGTCACAGCCTCAAGTTTATCCTCCAGATCTTGCTGTACCTCAGTCGTCTCTTCTTCGTATGCGGTTATATCAATTGTGTTTATTTCTCTTAGGACTGCCTCTCGCTCTTCCAGCGATTGTTCTAATAGTGCTCGAAGCTTTTCATAACGACGCTTGAGTGAAAAATGAACAGCTTCAACCGAGGAGCTGAGACGACGTTGAAGAACCATCATGGCAAATGTGATGTTACGGTTTCCACTCTGCTCTCCCCGGTTAAAATGTTCGCGCACATAGGCCGTTACCTCTTCGTATAGCTCTTTTTCCAATCGAGACATATTGAAAGCAACGGTTTGCGTGGTTCGTTTCGGAAATAATGGTGTATTGTCGAAGGTTACCATACTTTCCTTCAACCGCCGGATGATAAACGGATTACTTTTTTCTCGAAGCGTTTCACCGGCTCCCACCTGTGAAAAGATGTCCTCATCAATCAATTGCATAAGATGACGGAAATTCTCTATATCCCCTTTATGAGGTGTAGCCGTTAGTAATAGTCGATGATTTGCATGACGCAATAATGCTTCTCCTAATTGATACAGTCTGGTTCGCTTCGTTTTTTTCTTTTTTACTCCGTGAGTGTACGCGGCCATTTTGTGAGCTTCATCTACAATAATCAAATCAAAATTAGCTTCCAATACATAGCTTTTTACATCATCCCTTGCCGCCCAATATACAGAAGCCAGGCATAATGAGTGTTCGAGAAATGGATTACGTCCTCCGTTTTCCCGTAGGGTAGCCCTGGTGATAATCTTAAATTCTTCTCCGAACTTTTGCTCTAATTCTTCCTGCCACTGATACAATACAAGCGGTGGAGTCAATATAAGGATGCGTTCTGCCCCTTTCCGGGCGCGCAACTCTCGAATTAACATACCAGACATAATCGTCTTTCCTGCCCCTGGGTCATCAGCAAGAAGAAACCGAACTCTCGGGGACTGAAGCATCCGATCATAAACTGCCTCAATCTGATGTGGCAATGGCATAATTTTTTATTACCAAGCGCCCGAGCGTCCGAAAATTTCCGATCAATATCCATGGCATAAAAGTGAAGAATCCGCTGAGCTTCAGATGCCTGTATGGTTTCACTTTCTGCTTGTACACTCAATCTCTCTACTATTTCAACCTGAAATGGCTCCAGTAGGTTTTGGTAATAGGTCTGGGTGGAACGGCCTAAAGCCTCGATTTCAAAAAACACTCCATCAATCGACTCACACTTTTTTATCTCAACCGTCTCTGGCCAATGCGGGCCACGTACGATTTCCCCTACAGATAGCATGCCTTTCCTCCTTCCTACATCAACATGTCATAGATCCGTACGTCAAATAGTTCTTCCCTGTATAGCTTTGTTTTCGAGTCTGTAACATCTTCCATCCGTAAGACGCATTTCTCACCCACACTCACGCTGTGCTCCCTTAACGAGAAAAATACATCTAACTGTCGGTCTGCTGTATCACCAGTTAAATCAAATACAAGCGTTGTTTCGTTAGAAATCCGCACCTCATCTTTATAAAAAGCAACCCGAAGATGGCGAAGCATTCTTTCTTCAGATATTTTTTGCTCTTGGAAGAAGGACACCTTGAATCGGTAATTCGTCAGGATACGTTCCCGATTCATAACTCGTACATCTACTCGCTCTTCCTGCTTTTTCTTCGCTAAACCACGGATTTGATGATACATAATCACCGGCACAACCGTTTCCTGTGGCATGGCACCACCATGGACAAACTTCAATCCACCACCCTGTATTTGAAAACGGTTTGTACCAAGAGCAATGGCCGCCTCCTCTTCCAATCCAAGATAAGTAAGTGAGACTTTTTTCGCTCCAATCGGAACAGACAACCCGTATCCAAGAGCAAAACGGCGGTTTCCATCAATGATATCACCACTAACCGCCATCATTTTATTCGGCGCATCGACTTTCCGCGTCTGATATAAGAAGCCGTGGTCAGTCGTAATAAAAATCCGTACGGCACTGTACGTACCAACTAACTTTTGAACGACACCTTCTAAATCACGAAGGGTATCTTCCACTGCACCATACGCATAGTTCTCCGATTTTTGTTTATCGCCAACGGAATCAATTCGATCATGATACAAATAAATTAATCGGCGTCCTCGAATCCATTCCGCCTGATTGGATGCCATAAATTCGGTTACATTCATTGCTCCTGCTGTCGCTTCCCGTTTCTGTAATACAGCTTCTCGCTTATCTAACCCCCGGGTACTCATGCCGTCTCGCAGAACCGTCTTTCCTTGATAACCGAATGTGCGTCCTGGCAGTAAGCTGGCCATCCCTAATTGTGTGTATGAAGGAAGCGAAGCCTGCATTGAGCGCAACTCAACTTCTGCATTCATACGTTTTTGCAACCGTTCTGCTAACTCAACTCCAGCCTCATATCGTAAAGCATCAGAAATAATAACAAATACGCGCTCTGTTGTTTTCTCAATGAAAGGATGAATGAGTTGCTGATAGAATGATTGCTGTTGAAGCATACCAGGAATCGGCCATTTTTCCTTACCCTGCTGTTCTAGAAAATCGTCCGTCCATTGTGCGACTTTGCTTAGATAACGATGCTCATACCAATCCGTCATCTGCTCAATTAACTGAGCAAATCGTTCCATATAATTGATTCGCTCATATGCATATATCATCTTGCGGTAATGCAAATCAATTTTGTAGACACTTTCCGTATATTGCTTCATCCATTCTTCGCCATTTTTTGGCGCGAACACCTGTTGGAAACTATGTTTTTGTTCCAATATAGAAAGTGCCGCTTCCAACACCGCATACAGCTTATCAAATCCTTTTTCGTACCAGTGTTTGGTACGCCGTACAAACAAAATATCCTGCCATTTACCCGTATGTGCTGTTTCCTGTGTACATTCATCCAGCAATTTCTCCACCAATAATTGCTCAATTACACGAAATGTATCACAGCGCGAATATGCTTCGTAAGATTCTTCTAACAACCACTCACGTATCGACCACTTTGCTTCAACATCAGCCAGGTATTCTTCCAGTACTACCGTTTCCTTTTCTGTTCCTTTAAGCCAGTCCTCTAATAAAATCCGGCAGGTATTTTGAAGACGAGAAGGATAGCGGTACGGGAATTGTACCGGAAGGTCAAAATCGATTTCACTGGAAAAATGTGCATACACAAATGTCTGAAAAAGCGTCTGAAGAGAAATCTCTTCCTGTTCAATCCCGAAATAGGCACGCACATGTTGCCAAAGAATATCTGTACTGAAAAACTTACTAATATCCTGATAAACAGGATTTTTTTCTTCATCCAGTCCCCTTAACAGAATATGTTTAATAATTGTCGGCATTGTTGCACTGGGGCTTCCGGATAATACGGCCAACATTCCAAGAATGACCTGTTCTTGATTCGGATTCCCTTGTAACAAATTTTCTAACTTTTGGGCTCGCCGCTTGTCATTAAAAAAAGCACGATATTGTGCAAACAAATCACGCACCGACAATTGTTCGACATGGTAACGGTGCATCAACATAGCAATGTCATCTGCTTCAAACGTTTCACTGTATAACACAATATCAAGCAAGCTATTATCTATATCATCCGGTCGTGGAAACCGAGCATAAATCAAGTAAGGGGTATCCGGGTCATTCACTTCTAGTTGATACTTCGTAGCAAAAGCATTATTTTCATGGAGTTCCCACACTTGCACACCAAACTCCGTCATTGCTTCCTGAATCGGCTCTAATTCCCGATTTGGTACTGTATCATACCAAAATACGATTTGACGCCCCTGTCCCGATTTTGGCAACGCCTCAAACCTTTTTTGCAACTCCATAATAATCTCCATAAAAAGTGTTCCTCTCTACAACATTCTTTTATACAAATTTTAACACGAAGTATGAACTCTCCCAAACAAAAAGGATAGAGCGATCGCCTATCCCAATAAACACCTCTTTTTCATTCTATTTTAAAAAATATAAAACAAAAGCTACCTTACCTTTACAAACAATTTCTTGTTATGTATTGCCACACTTTTAATCCAGTTTCTTCATTCATCGAGACCATAGTTTGTCCCCAGACCACGCTGTATCCTACAATCTCACTTACCTTGGACGCCAGCAAAGGATTACGTAGATACTGGAACTTTTCTAAATTCATGTAATGTTCTTCATCTACATCTCCACGGTAATCTTTTACCTCTACGATTCCTGTTGCTACTCCTCTGGCAATAATTCCACGTTGATTGCTATATAGAAACACCATTTCATTTGCTTTGATAGCATCAATCTTGTGTTTCCATGGATCATAATAAGCGGCACACTTTTGCATACCAATCATATCCACTTCATCTTCTCCGGCAGGATTGTTGGTTCGGTTTGTGTTAACAATGTATGACTTCCCCACTTTGTTCCCCCCTAGCTATTTTTTCTTCTATTTAATTTATCAGCATGGTAAAAGCCTACTATGAAGGAACACTATAAATTCCAGTGTCCCTTGTGACGTGAAATCTATTTTATTTTTGCTAACACATCCTGCAGTTTTGCATAATTTGCTACAACCCCATTATCAAGGTCAAGGGTAATCCGCTGATTAGCCAAACTTGCCAATCTCTTATCGAACTCTACCAGTTCCTCTTGTCTTTCCCTCAACAACTTTATCCTCTTCTGTGCCGCTGTCTTTTCTTGCCGAGACAGTGAAGGATTAGTCAGGCGATCATTCAATACCTTTTCTTCATGAGTATACTTCGTCTGTAGATTATGCAAGTAATTTACCCTTACACCAGCTAATGTTTCTAGTGAATAGCGATGCAAATACACGAGAGCACGGAATCCTTTCTTTTTCCCCGATTCAATCATCCAGTAAATCGGGCGCTTTTGGTATGTTTGTACATGGTCTTGGTAAAATTCATCAAAGAAATAGCGACGGAGACGTTCTAAAGGTGTTTCATTTTGCTTCATCTCTAGCGCTTCAGCTAACCAGTGTAAGTTTTCTTGTAAAGTTTCCAAGCCAAAAATAGCTTTAAGAAATTGCTCAAGTCGGGCAATAATATCATCTTCAAAATATATCTGATCAGTAAGTGGTAAAATACCATTTGCATCTGGTAAGAATACCTGATACTTTGTAGCATCCCACTCTCCACCGGCGTATGCTAATCCAGGAATATCAAGCGAATAGCGTCCCATAACACAACCAACAAAATATGATAAGAATGACTTAACTTCGCGCAATTGATGAGCCTGTCGTACTGTTACTTCTTCATCTGGAACCTCTGGTATCAACTCGTCTTGTAAGCCGTATAAATCAATAAAGATACGGTTTAATTTTTCTTCATTTTGTTGTAACTCGTAAAACTGTTGCTCAGTATGAACTTTCCAATTGTCATAAACCTCTGCTAACTTGTTACCGTTACGGTGGATAAGGAATGGATGTTGTTGAAAATCCCAAGAACTCTCAAAAGAGTCCCAGTCATTTTTCGAAAGATTTATATTCCTTTCAGCAATAGTTTGTATTTCCTGATTAGTTGAAGCACTTTGGCTAACAATATATGGAACTAAGGATAATGGCCCCTGACTATAATCTAAAGTAGGTGTTATTATATCTAAAATATACTGGGCAACTTTGGTATTCATATATGCTAAAAGCGATAACAAATTATCATGCTCAAACATAGTGGTACAAATAGGCCCTTTTTGATCAAATACAAACCCATTGGACACATATCTCATGGAAAATTTCCCACTAGTTACTGCAGACCAAGTTAAAGATCTTTTGAAATAAAACTCTTTTCCATCATGGCGGTGTCCCTTTAACTTCCGCATCTCATTCAAATGATAATTATTATAAGCTATAATATATTCGAAGTTTCCATACCATCTTCTAAAATTACCTCCTTTTGTATAGGGGGCATACACTTTTACTGAATTCATAAACTCATCTCTGGTTTTCGCACAGAGGTTAATACTGTTTAATTTAACTTCAAACCAATATCTTAGAAATCTCGGATTATCTCCAGTGGATAATCCTTTTTTAACCAGGAATTTATTTCCTATATTAGGATTTTCATTAAAAACGTCATCGATTTTCTTGCTTCTCCAGTATGCAAGAGGTGAACCTTTGATTTTTTCGAAATGTTTCCCATTAAAACAATAACGGTACCATACCTTATCTTTATAAACAGCTTCTTTTACTTTAATAGGTTGAATATCTTCCCCCTTAAATGTTGTTAATCTGATATATTGCCCAATTGTTTCTTTACTTTGGTTTTGAATCACAAAAGTACATATAGGTACCGTAGCCTCTTTGAAGGAGGAATATTCCAACTGTATTAAACTTGATATACTCTGATGATTAATAATATTCTTACGTAACTTTTCATAAGAAGACAAAAACATCCATGTAAATGGTGTCATTAAACCTATATATCCATATTGTTTTGTCATTTGAGTACAACGATAGATAAATGATGAATATAGGTCAGCCTTGTAATCTTTATAATTATTTACAAGAAACTCTTTTAAATTAGAGTTATATTTATTGTGATATGGAGGATTTGTAACTACTATGTCATATTTGCTTTTTAGCCAATCCGCTTGCTGTAAAACAGGCAACAATTCTTGCTTCAGTTCTCCAGCATACATCTGTTCCGTGAGGTTCCCACCATGTTTAACTAGATCCTCAATTTTGGATATGTAGCCTACATAATCAACTTTAGGTGAAATACTTAGCGAACCAAACTGCTTTGCATTCGAAAAAGCAGAAATTACTTCCTTGATTTCTTCTTTTTGCTGTGAAGTCATACACAATAAATTTATAGAATCTTCTGACGGAAAACGAGCATCAATGAACTCAGCAACATTTAACTTCAGCTCTTTTGCTTTTCGGAAAAAACGACGACTTTTCTCTCTTGCTTTCATCATGAGTGCAAAGCTTGTCATCTGAACTGCACGCTTGTCGATATCCAAACCATACAAGTTTTTTTGTAAAATTAATAATGGGATGTCACTGCTTGCGTACCCTCTACTAGCATACATGTCATACAGCATATCGAACGCGTAAACAAGAATGTGCCCTGAACCACAGGCAGGGTCAATAAACTTTACCTCTTCCAACTCCATCATAGTTCCGGGTGGCAGGCTCGATTTCTCATGTTTTAGATAATATTCCCATTGCTTAGGCAAATCGCTGTTTGGGTTGATCTCATTCCACATCTTCCCTAGCGAATTTTGCACCATATATTGCACGATCCATTTCGGCGTGAACAGTTGAGTAGCGGCTGGTAGCTCTTCTTTTGAAACTGTACCTTTATTCATACCAACAATTTCTCGTTGCTTTTCAGAAATATAATATTGGTACAACCAACCGATAACCTCAACTTGTTGGAAATCTTCTTCGGCAATTTTATCAATCATTTTATGAATGACCGAATCAATATGAAGCAACATATCTGGTAAAAGAAGTTCAGTATAATCATTGCTGTTCTCAAACAAAAACGGCATTATTTCACTAAGTTCATTACATTGTGCTAACAACAGCAAACGATACGCTTCCTCTCGCTTTTCTAGCGTTCCTTCTGCGAGTAAACTTTCCACCTTGGTTACATCGACCGACAACCCTGATTCCCGGAAATGAACCAGAATATCCGGCTCCGCCTTCCCCGTCTCACTCGACAACATACGAATTCCAGAAGGTAAATAGCGATGAATCTCTATAAAACGGAGGGCAATCAAACGGTTAAACCATGTATACGCCACTTCTTCAATTACTTGTTCGTAACCTTTACGCTTCCACTCACTGGTAAGCGCTCGATATGGTCTCTCTAATGTCTTATCATACGTCTTTCCATTAATAAGAATATGATCTGTACCAATTTCCAACTTTCCTACGTTCTCTTCTGTAACTCCAAAGCGGAGCGCCTGGGCGGCGACCTGCTGAAGCAATTCCACCCGCGCGTTTACCGCAAAATCCTTTAACGCTTTTTTATTCATGATGTACCTTTCCTTTCTTTGAAAGTACAAGTATATGGTTATCCAGCAAAGCTTTAACTTTTTGATCCAAGCGCTTTATATAAGCATCCCACTGCTCTGTTGATTCAATAATAATTTCCTCTTGCTGACCAACCAACATATTATACAACCCTTCTGCTGTGATCACCCTTTCTTCTTTTGTATGATAGAGTTGTCCTTCTTTTTCTGGATCTTTCACAGTCGTTGGAGGGTCAATATCAATAACACGTTTTGCTTGTTCTCGTTTTTCCAATATCGCTTTTACTTTTGCTTTTCCTTCATTTAGAGCACGTTGGGCCATCCCTAAACTCATAAAGATTTCCGATACACTCTGTCTTGCTTCACACTGGCGTACCTTTTCTTCCGCACTTTCTTTCTCTCTCATGAGCCATCCGCTCAACTCTGCATCAAAGCCATGTTCTGTTTGTAAGATATCCCATTCCCTTACAATGGCCTGCAGGACAGGAAGTGTTTTTTCTCTTTCTGTTTCTAGTAATTCATTCAATTTGTCCGTTAATTGCGGGCAAATGCGGTTTAATTGCTGAATACGCGAGTATGGCTTTTCTTCCCTTAAGATCGCTTCAATATTGCTTTTGATTTGCTGGATATCAACATGATGTGCCGCACCTTGAATGTCCATTTGCTTTTCCTGTAAAAGCGAGACAGCCCCGTTAAAAATCTTAATTTGATCGCCTAAATAAAATTCTTCAAGCTGTTCCATTTGCTCAAACCAGTCATCCAACTCATCTTCTTTTTCGACCAATTCATGGACAAAGCGCTCGGCATCACGAATGCCTATACACTCTTGTACAAACTGTAGCAAACGCATTAAAGTCATGGTTCCTGGATATGGGTAACCTGGTTTTTCGGCACGCTTAATCTCTTGGACATTGGAAAGAGGCTGTTTCATTTTTTCGTTGATGACCTGACGAAATTCATCTGCCACTTCTTCATACGTTTCCCCAACGATAAATTGTTTTTTAAAGAACTCACGCATTATAGTAAGTGCGTTATCTTTAATATTTCGTGGGATTTTTACCTTGATATCAATAATGACCTTTTCACGTTCTGCCATTTTAAATAGACGATCAGTAAATTTTGAATCATTTTCATCAAAAGGAACAGCATTATATTCAAGTTTAATTTTTTGGTCATGAAGTAACAAAGCAACTAGACCTATGATGTCATTTTCATTCCATCCATAGACTCCACGGCTGAAATATTCAATGATGCCCTTTAACGATGTACGGCGAGCTTTTGGCTCTTCTAAATAACGTTCCATTTCTTCCAAAGCCTGATGGTTCTCTTTTGTCCCGTCTAACTTGTATTCTGCTCCGTCTTTCGCCCACTCTACAATCACCTTGTGCGCATTTTTAATCGGTAAACGCTTGTCCACATAGCCAAGCTTCGTGTACGTGTTTGCAATCAAAGAGGAAAATGCTTTTTGTAATTGGCTTTTAGCATCTCCATTAAACGTTACCGGCTTGCCTTGGATATAGAAAGTCGCTCGGCGGCATGCATCGATAAGCAATCTTTTCCCTTTATCCTGAAACTCCGTAATTTGATGCTGTTTTTCATCAAAGATTCGATGTTGTAACGGCGTCAAGTTTGGCGCTTGCTTAAAAAGCAAAAACTGCTCGATCTGTGCCGCATACTCAAAAGCTTCCATAAAATCAATTCTGTCCTTAGATACACTTTCCGGCAAACGCATAACGACGACACCAGAGTTTGCTTCTAATATTGCTTTTTCAACTGGAACATCACTTGTATACACTTTTAATGTTAAAGCATGAACTGTACTGCCATATGCCACATCATTGAACTGACGGTTGAATGAAAAATCGTACCCACTTTCCGTCCGAACACTTGTTTCGGGAAAAATATCCCCAAAGAACATACTGGACACTTTACTTAATACAGCCATATCGTCTACGTATGTGCTTTTGATCTCACGATTGACTTCCTGCTCTTCATCAGACAGGAATACATACGTTTGATCAGCATTTTGTTCAATTAATAATACTTGCTTTAAACGGTTTAAAGATGCAACTACCTGTTTTTGTACATCGTCCTTAATATCATCTACATGCCCAAGTAATAACGTTGCAATATTCTCTTCGGTTGCATTTATTTCTTGAATGCCTTTAATAAGGTACAACGTTTTTAATACAGGTATATCTCCCGGTTCTAATCCGTCATGCTCGTCCGCGCGCTGAATCGCTTTCTTAATGGTATTCACAACAGATGTATCAAGGAAACGCCAGATAGTATCATAGAATTGGGCAAACGTCGCCAACTTCCCCGTTTCTTCTCTGCTAAGCCGAATGGCTACATCTTGAAAGGCGCGAAGAAGTGAACGTTCGCCATGTGCCAAATGTTTCCCCGCTTCCCCTTGTCTTCGAACTTTCTCGAATACTTTTTGAAGTAAGTCTACTTGATACGGGACAAATGGATATATTTGAATAAATTCATCCAGCGATTTGTAACCATTTCGTAAAGTAGAGCGATTTGTTTCAAACGAAAGTATATTTTTCAGAGACTGTTCACGCTTCATGTACTGAGAAGCCAATAGAGAATGTACTTGCTCCTCTTTTTCTAACAAACGTCGCTTGATAACTTCATCTGTATTCGCACTGGACAAGCTGATGCGTGTCGCAAATCGCCCTTGAATTTTTGAAAAGTCATCGCCTTTTACCTTAGTGACTGCATCAATTTTTTCCTGTGAAGTGACAGCAACCCATACTTGTCCTCCACAGTAATTACCAAGATCTTCGACAATCGTTTGGAGGTTCAACATTAGTGATGTGTCATCTCCAATGTATTGTCCGATCTCATCCACAAGGAAAATCAGGCGATACTGCGACCCTTTTTTTCGGCAATGTTCAGCGACAATATGAGCAAATTGATCCGAACTCATTTCATACATTTTTTTGCTTGCATCTAAGAACATTTTTGCCGTTTCTTCATCATATCCGATTTGCTCCATGGCCTGTACGAATGCTTTTTTATGAAGCATAATACGTGAACGTGATTTCTCCCAGGGATTTTTATCGAACATCTCAAATGCCCGCTTGAACGCTTCATATTTTTCTTCCTCATCTAGTTGACGTTCGATACTGGCAATCCAGGCGGTACTTGAATAACCTAGGCTTTCATTAAAGACCCGAAGAAATACATCAACGATTTTATCTTTTTCGTTCTTGGCGCTTGTACTATTTTTGGACTCGATGTTAAATAAAAGTGCATCTGCTGGATACTTCGCGCATGTTTTTAAATTTTCGAGTAGCTTTTGATTTTTTGTTTTCTCCTCAAAGTACTCAACTGCCGGTTTTCCTTGCGGAGCTATATTTGCTAGTAAATAGGAAAGGATTTTTAAAAAGTGAGATTTACCTGAACCAAAGAAGCCGGAAATCCATACCCCCATTTGTCCAGTTGGCTGAAACAAGCTTTTTGTATAATGTTCATAGAAGGTAGCAAGATACTCACCTGCTTCCTCTGTTATTACATATTCTTCAAGTTCCGTTTGAATTGTTGAAGCGTCCTGCTGTCCAGCTTGAATAACCCCATTGATTGGCCGATGAATATCTTTTTTAAATACCTTATCTATCTGCATACTTCTCCCCCTCTTCTCGTTTTATGTAATGTGAAACGCTCGGTAATAATTATTACTAGAAAAACGATTGAACAACCGTAAATCCTGGCCACTGTATGTACCCGGATAAAATAAAATAAGTGGTATGTCCATTTGACACGAAAACAGCTTATTCAGCACATCATGCGCTCTCATCATCGGATACACACTTCCGACTCCAGTCAAAAACAGAACTTGCGCATCTTGGATTTGCTGTTCTAGCTGATACACCCACTCCCCTTCTTCAATCGTCGGCTCAATTACATCCTGAAATAAAGAATCTGTTCCTTCTTCGACTTCATAATCCAACAGACTTTCTATCCCGTCTTCTTCAAACAAACTCAATAAAAAGTGATATAAGTTAACTTCAGTAATTTTGACAGGCATTCGCACAAGAGTTTGCTGGATAAACTCACGGACAATACATTCATCTTCTGGCGCATAATCAAAAATTGAATATGGCACTTCGTTCGCTAACCCTTGTTTCTGCAAAAACTCAGGGCTTTGAATAAAATTGTATAAGCAGTTTAACCGCGCTTCAATTTTTAGCATCTCTCTCCCCTTCTCTTTGTTTTTTTATTGGTATAAGACATAAGTTAATAGCACCTGGTATGTTGAATGCTGGGATACATATGTGCGCAGAGACTCGCTAATTGCCAGTGGCATAACACGCCATTCATTACCTTCTTTCTCCAGCAACCCGCATTCAATTAAAAGATTGAGCATGATTTGACGAAGTTTTCGCTTCGTTTCTGTTGACCAGCCTGATACCACAGGGCTTTGCTCAGCTTTTTGCTCGAAAAAGGTCAGAATATCCCCGAAAGTTACCCTGTTCTTTTTACGATGTTTCCAATTGTAATAGACGACTTCCAAAAAAAACTCACGCGGCAACCGGTATACGGTTAAAAATGCATAAAGTAAAATCGCCAGGCTATCGTTCCGTGAGCCATGTAAAAACATCTGTTGAAGCGTTTCATCCAAGCAGGCAATTCTTCTTTGAACCATAGCCAACGTCTTTGTGATTGCTCGTTGGCTTCGCATATGAAACAAATTTTGTTCAACAATATGAGAACGAATTTCTTCTTTACTTAGCCCTTGTTGAAGAAACGGAATAACAATGCGCATCTCATTCCTAAATACACGTTCCGAAGTAAAGGCGGAATAGTCGTTTTGCATAAATAACCTCGCTCTCTCCTATTCAACATTTTATCCTATTTTTGTATGTATTTATATTTCGTTTTTCCTATAAATTCCGATTAACAAAAAAGAAAGCCACCTAAAATTCTACTTTAGAATTAAGATGACATCGGCCCTTTATTATATCAAATTATGAGAACATACTTAGTTGGAAGTTTATCCATATACAACCCATCTATAAAACCGTTCGCCCTTCTCGTTTCCTTTATAAGTGACAAGCCCGCAACCCACAAGGAAATCAAGATACTGACAAACAAAGGGGTATAGTCTGTACTTTCCTGTATGTTCGTATCTTGCTGAACTCGCTCCATGTTCAGAAATAAGATTTTCTGTAATTTCTTTTGCACTTTCAGTTCCCTGTTTTAAATAATGTTTAACAGCTTGCTTTTCCATGTCTGATAGACCGCTTATTTCTTCGTGGATATTTCTTTTTTCATTCTCACTCACTTTAATCCGAGAGCAGGTCTTTACTGCTGTGGCTGTCATACTATGTTGATAGGCAGGAAAAACGTTGCTTGAATGGGCTTTTACGGCAAAATGCTTTTTCTCATCTGTTATCTCTGCTTCTTCATAAGTTCTTCCTATTGCCTGCAAAAAGTCAGAGTAGAATTGAGGTATCTGTGAATCATTTCTATAAAGTTCATAAGGTAGTGTTTCTTCTATCCCCATCGTAATGATGGCATTTTGCTTCTCCTCATGGTAAATGGGCAATTCATCTACTACAACAAAGTAATATTTTCCCCGCGTGTCTATCCTCGCCAGCATATGTATTTGTTCGAGATTATGTACGAACGAATAAAAAGCAAAAGAAAAGTGAGGATCTTTACTATATTTACCTAATCGCATCATCCCTTTATCTTTTAGTCTTAAAAATCGCTTTGTAACCTCCGGCATCCAAAGCTTCCGTCCTCTTTTCTGATAAATAAATTCATTATATATCCATAACTTCCATAACTGAACTGGTGTAGCAATCAATTCAGAATAATTGGTTTGGGCATGGAAAAGACCCGGAAAGTTCTGAGAAGTGAATTGATGTTTTTGGCATAATTGAAGAAAGAGCATCTTTTCTTTTTCTGTCATACTTTTTGTTAACTGTCTTCGTTCCTGCACAATCGCTTTGTATCTTTGTCTAGCTTGCTCAATCTCGGTTTGTTTTCTTTCCTGCTCTTGTCTTTTCTCTTCCTCTTTTCTTTTTCGCTCTGCTTCTTCTTTTATATATAAAAGCTCAATTTCTCTTGACCACCATCGCTGTTTGTTAATCGTTACGTTTTGAAGCGGAATAATAAGTTCTGTTGGGTAGTAAAGAAGTGTGGTATCCAAATCTCCATTTTTTATATAACGGAAAATTTTTTGTTCTGTATTTATATAATGAAGATGTGCAGTATGCTTATATATAACTTGCTCTAATTCCACCAAACGATGCTTTTCTTTATCCTCTTCATGATCTGTCTTCCCATAACGATGTATGGAATCCCCAAGTACCCAAAAGTCTTTAATTCCGGCCTTTTTATATAGTCGATGGCGTTGGAGCCATGCTTCTCCTGAGATTTTATAACATTGGAATTCAAACGCCCACTTTTCTCCATCCGGGTGAATAACGATTACGTCTGATCGTTGATTCGTTTCTTCAATACGATGCTCTATTTCTACCTGTGACTTCGGAAACAAACCTCTAAGCTTGTTATATAATAACAACTTGCCCTCTAGGTGTTCTTTTGTTTCCGGTTCATAATAAGGATACGTACACACTACTTTGGGCTGGTGAGCAAAATGTGCGCGGCGTAAACGTCCTGCTCGAAAAACCATCTGTTCCTTACATTCCGGACAGATAACCCGTTTCTCTACATTGGTCAATTGTCGAAGCCAGTCCTCGCTATTATGTATACAATTGACCGAGTGCCCCTCTTTTGTGACAGCCGAAAACATACCTTTCTCCTTGTGCTTTTAATATTTTCTTATCCATAATAATACCTGCGTATCTATCTTATTCTCACCAATAATTCTCATATTCTCTCGAAGCACGGCTTGGCTTAAATACATCGGCAGAATTGTATACAGACGACTTGCTTTGCGATCGAGGCGAACCGTGCGTGACTATAGGACGCTCTCGCTTGATATATATTGTCTCGCTCTTCAAAGTGCTTTGGTTTCTTTTGATTTTTCGCTTTCTGTTTTTTTAGGTGTTTGATTCGACAGGCAAGGAGCCTTTTCTGCTACTATCTTATTATTTTTTTGCACAATGGCTTCTTTCTGAGTATTGGCTCGCACCGTATATTATTCGAGTCTAAAACACTTTGAAAAGCAGAGCGAATAAAGCCAGTATTGCAAAGTGTACAATGCAGTACATCTGTGATCATGTATTGCACTATTGCTAGCACGAATCCACTGCACCTGCACTTTCCTTGCCTGAAGCTTTCCACCACATCGGGAACAGCACGTGAGAAACCGATCCGTAATATGTACAAAATAAGTCGAATCATACTATTTACTGCAAAAAGTAGCGACACGACAACTCCATACATTTATTGGTATTTTGTACAAACAAGTATATCATTTTTCCTATCCTAAAAGAGTGTGTTTTTTAATAAGTCAGAAAATAATTAAACTTCTATATGTTATTGCTGTATAATCGAAAAAATTGTTACTGAAAAAGCAAAAAAACCGTACTTCTCCCTTTGTGAGAGAAATACGGCTTTTTCACTTTTTTAATTGATGGCAACGCTTTTAATTTTATTTATCCTACCAAATACCTCTATTTAAATTTAACATTGTACTCTCGAATGATATGCTCTACCCACTCATCTGTAGATTTTTCTGCTCGCTTCTCATCAGGAGAATAGATGAACATGCGATAAAAACGTGATGCGAGTAAGATTTCCGTAGCAGTTGAACCGAGGCGATTAACAAGTTCATGATGAATACGAAGCACGAATCTCATGTCATCTTCATCGAACTCAATCATTCCTTTTTTCATCGAATTAACCCTCCGATTTGTAATTTATTCAGTATTGCCCTGTAGCAAACGACTATAATCATGCTTATTCGTTTTAAAGGGTAGTATCTATTCTTCATTCTCTATCCAAATCCTTCTGATAGTGAAGAACTTTAAAAATCTCAGCCAAATTTAGGATATTTTTTAACTCTTCCTGTCCAAGCGCTTTTGTTTCTCCTTTCAAACGAATAGTAACTTCCAACACTGGCTCATTTGCGGGAATATTTTTTTGTACAACGGAAATATCCTCCCGATTGTTCGTGATGCTTTCGCCAAGAAGCAGGTAGTCACATGACACTTCGAAATATCTCGCAAGCTTTACGATTGTATCCATACACGGCTCCCTTCTGCCGAGTTCATAACTGGCATAGGCCGCTCGATGCACACTGATAGCTCGTGCAACATCTTTCTGTACTTTTCCCTGTTCCTTCCTTAGTTTTATTAGGTGTTGGCCAAACCCTGTATATTTTTTCATCTTCTTTCGCCTGCTGTTTTATACCGCAGGCTCCCTCCTTTTTAAAATGTAAAAAAGCGCACCTTGCCCAAAGGCAAAATACGCTTTAAAAAAACTCTCATTCATTATTCTTCGTTTTGTTCCACAAAGGGACTGTACGAAATCCTAAATTATCTTCCGCTGATACTCTACATGTTGGAAACAACGGATATAAAATCATGTTCTATATGGAGTATACGCCAATTAATTACAATAACAAATCTAAACGCAAACAAATTCTTATAATTTACATATCGCTATAGCCCTACTTATTTATGCATGATTTTACTATACTTTATTCATTAGACGTCATCCCACATACACTATCACCTGATACCTCTTACGTCCTGATACCTCTGTACATTCCATCCCGGTACCTCCGTACATTGCATCTCGATACCTCCGTACATTGCATCTCGATACCTAAAGTATATAAAAATGTCGAATGTACCACCTAACCTTCTCACTTTCTTACTAAAATCCCGTCAAAAAAAATAGCCGTACCTGTCCTACAAAAATACGAAAAAGTGGTATAGAATCAGGACTAAAGAAAAAATAGCGATTTTTTATGTCTACACACCAGAAAAAACTGATGAATTGTCGCCATTTTATGTAGTATCGAATCAGTATACCCGATAATTTACCGGGATTTCTATACGGGAACAAGCTGGGATTCTATACCTCGCTTCCTTTATTTTTCTTCGAAAATCTGCTGTTTCATAGGACGGAAAAACTAATGAACACTTATTTTAAGAAAGGGGATTCTCCATGAAACTGGATCGGAAAGAATTTGAAAAGTTAAAGATACTCGAAGATGTCGCTCGAGAAGGATATGTACTCTCTTCTCCTATGTCTCAAGAAGAACAAATAGAGCTGGATGAGGTCACAAAAAGAGCCATAGAAGCTCGAAAGGCAAAAAAGAAAAGCCCTAACAGCGACTCTTAATCTTAGAGAATCATACGTTTGACGGGAATGTATACAACAAATTCCCTTTATTTATACGACTTCTTTCTATCTTACCAATGCGATTGTACACAATTGAGCCTGGAAGCAAAAAATAAACCCTTGATTGTTTACAATTTAGAGAAAGAATCGTCAAAAATAGCGTCAAATAAACAAAAACAATGTACACAATCCAAGAACAGATTGTGTACAATTTTCATCTACAACAACCGGAAACAGCTATAGAATTAGCCTTTTATTGTATACCTTCAAGTTGTTCGGAAACTGTTTTTTTCGACCTGTGACTATATCATACATAAATACAGGTGTACACACTTCCACATCCATTTTATACAATCCAAGCATTGAGTAATGACAAACTTAAACACATATTCCCCAGAGATAATAATTGATGTAAAAAAGGCAGTACGAAACTCACTACCTGAGTTTCGTACTGCCTTTTTTACTTACCCTTAATTAATTTAACTATATCAGGACATCTTGACATCTAACTGAGATTGATCAAAATAAATGGCTCTATTTATTTCTTCTAAAACGACCTTTTTCCCCTTATTATTCTTGATCACATAATCTAATAACTTTGAGGAAACCTTTTTCTTACCATTTTGCCGTAAGATATAATCCCTGATATCAAGTTTAATGCACTTTTCATAGTCATAAACAAAAATCTTAATGTCTATTGTAGTTCCATAATATTCAAAACCTGTGACGTATGAACCGTTTGAACCCAGAGTATTTTTATCTCTTTCGTACATCCTTTGTTTACTCTTCTTAATTCCTTGCGTTAAATAGCCTGCTTTATGAACATTTTTTTCTATTTCTACAATTCTTCCTTTAAGGTTGTTTGCCATAACTAACACTCCTCTGCTATTTGATACCTCAATTATGCAGAGAGTAAGTGGTTTTTTCACGGAAAGTTTTGCTTAAGAATTTTCCCCACCATACCAATATACAGATTCTCGATTAAGTCCCATTATTCTATAAAATATGTTCACTATAGTTTCAAACCAGGACTCTAACATTGTAGATTGATATTGATGGTTAAACGAAGTCATAATATCCTTGTACTCATCATTTACAAAATCAATATACCGAAAAACAGTATTTAACCTCTCATTATCACCATTAAGTAAACCCTGAAGAATCGGTTGAATTCTATATTCAACCTTATCATTAACCTCCATGAAATCAGCTTTTCTGTCATCCCTGTTATCCTTCTTACGTAAAAACAAATAATATGAAATAGGTATTACAACATTAGGAAAAGCATATTCTCCTTCTTCTTTATATTCTTGGATTTTCTCGTTAGTCTGGAAACTTTTTTTGATTTTGTCATAGGTTCTATCGATTATTGGCTTACTTGGCATATTATCACCAGTTGTTATTGTAGAAAGTATAATGGCAATATCTCGTAAACTATATTCGTGTTTCCCCAGAAAATTCACATTAAAATTTTTAAGATCAGAAAAATAATGCATATCAGGTAAT
The DNA here is from genome assembly GCF_002355375.1 of Aneurinibacillus soli. Taxonomy (GTDB): domain Bacteria; phylum Bacillota; class Bacilli; order Aneurinibacillales; family Aneurinibacillaceae; genus Aneurinibacillus; species Aneurinibacillus soli. Next base: position 3,907,811 of record NZ_AP017312.1, read on the forward strand.
GAAATGTTGTAATGATTTTTAATATAGGCATTTCTCATATACTGATACAGTGTTAGAAATGGGTTCTCATTTTGTGGTCTATCAATTGGCTTTTTATTTGCTTTTATTTTATTATAGTTCTCTATCGCTTCAAAAATGATGCCTTCAAGATTTTTGACGTTAAGTATTTCTGTTTTATTTTCAAAATAATCGATAAATATTAATCGTAGAGTTTTATCAATATACTGGTTTAAATCCGTGGAACTTTCTACTATTCGTGCCAATAGAGTATCCATTTCAAAAAGAGCACAGGAGTCATCAGATTTCAGCATCGGAGAGGAATAACAATATTTCTTTTCCTGCATTTCAATATCTATATCCGATGAACTTTTATTACTTTTACATGCGGATTCATAAAACATCGGCTGTAGTTCTTCATCATAGTACAATTTTTGTAACTGTAAGACCTCACATAAATCAGCCTCAAAATCAATCTTTTTTCTACTTTTAGCAGTAAGAGACCTTAAGGTAGTAGTTTTTTCATATAACCACTTAAATACAATATCTGCTTGCAGGGTGCTATCTAAGGATAATTTCTTCACTACATCGTTGTATCCCCTCAAGCAGGTATCAACTTGGGTTTCATAGTTTACATTATCTTCGTTGAGAAGGAGTAGTTTAGTAATTCTTGCTTTTTTAGTTGTTTTATTTTTCATTATGCACGCCTCTCCATAAAAATTGCTCTCTCATTTACCAACTAATTAGCGAGGAACATTGCTTTAAATGATTTTATCGTGACAACACTGCCGCTTTTTCATTCTTTTTCAAGGTCTTAACACGATTCAGTATACCAGACTGCTACTTGCAAAAATACGCACCAACACTTTTATCCTCTTTTTTCGCCTATAACTATGTTCCGAATTAATAAAGTCGTGCTACCCAATCCCCCTTCAACCCGCATTCCTATGCCACCTAATTTATCCCATTTGAAATAAAGTCGTTCACGAATCGCTCATTTTCCCGATTTTTTTCTCCATTTTTTCTGCCACAACTTTATTCTTTTATAAATAAAGTCGTGCTACAAAGGAAAGGGATTGGGGGCACAGGTACAGGCTTTTTTTCTGCCTTTTTTCATGCTTTTGGGGTTCGTAGAACCCTCCTCTCTTTCTTTTCAATCCTTGTTATAATAAGGTTTTTTCACTTTTCATCAGCTTTTTAAACCAGGAAAAAGGTATGGTATCAAAACAAGAAAAAGGTGCAAGGAATCGGGATTTCTCCTTTTTTCTCACACCTTTTTTCAGCTCTTTTGAGCAACTTTATTTCGATTTTGCTACGAGTTTATTTAATGTGGCACGGGTTTATTTTTTCGTTACAACACATTTAACAAGCAAGCAGACTGATTCCACATGCGCGGTATTTGGAAACATGTCCACCGGCTGAATCCACTCTATCCGGTATCCTTTCGCCAGATATGCGACATCCTTAGCCAGCGTCGACGGATTGCATGACACATACACCATTCGCGCAGGCTTCGCACGCAGAATCGCATCAAGCAGCGCACGGTCGCAGCCGGTACGCGGTGGGTCCACGACGACTACATCTGGGCGCTCGCCTTGCTTCACCCACTGTGGTAGCAACTCTTCCGCTCGCCCAACATAAAACGTTGCGTTCGTAGTCCCGTTCAGCACTGCGTTCTGCTTCGCATCTTCAATCGCTTCTGGAATGATCTCAATCCCACGCACATCTTTTGCATCACGAGCCAACCAAAGCGCAATCGTTCCGACACCGCAGTACGCATCCACCACCCGCTCGTTTCCTGTCAGTGCCGCCGCTTCTGCTGCCGCCTTATATAACTTGATCGTCTGCGCCGGATTCAACTGGAAAAACGCCCGTGGCGATAGTGCATACGTAAGATCACCAAGCGTCTCCTTAATATACGGTTCACCCCAGAGCGGTACCGTTACATCACCAAAAATAAGCGATGTTTTTTTCAAATTAATATTATGGCTAACACTCGTCAGCTTCGGTAGACGCATCCGCAGTTCGGATACGATCTCTTTTTTGCGTGGCAGTTCATTTGTTGCCGTCACAAAAATAAGTTGTTGCTCGCCCGTAGCAAATCCAGCGCGGGCAACAACTGTACGCACGACCCCTGTTCGTTTCTTCTCATTGTATGGAGCAATATGAAGCTTCTCCAGCACATCCCGGGCAGCCTGTACCATTTCATTCGTTGCCGGATGCTGCACCGGGCAGCCGCTAATATCAACCAGACTGTGACTCGCTGGAGAATACAACCCAACTGCAATTCTCCCATCCTGTGTTCCCACCTGAAGCTGAGCTTTATTGCGGTAACTCCACGGCTCATCCATGCCGAGAATCGGACGCAGTGGGATCTGATCTGTCCCCATATAGCGTGCGAATGCCCCCCGCACAATGTCTTCTTTTGCTTTCAACTGTCCATCATAAGACACATGCTGCATCTGGCAGCCGCCGCACTCTTCGTACACCGGACAGGATGGCTTCTGGCGCTGCGCGGATGCCTGCTTAATTTTTTTGACAAGCCCTTCGGCAAATGTCGGACCGTCTTTTGTGATCTTAACTTCTACTACTTCATCCGGTAGCGCTCCCGGAATGAATACCGCTTTCTTCTTGTAATAACCGATTCCTTCTCCATTAATACCGATTCGCTTTATTGTAACGAGAATCTCCTGGCCGATCCGAAGCTGTACCGTGCCTGCCTGATTCGTATTTTTATTCTTCTGCATCCATCATTCATCCTTATTTCCTGCTAGGCAGGTTGTTCACATTATATCGCCTCATTATAGCATACCAAAAACCCCGCAGGCGTCGATACGACCTGCGGGGTCCATAGCAGTAGCATTATTTATTACATATACGAACGATGTTTTTGCTTCTCGGCGATAATACTCTCCTTCAAGCTCGTAAGCTTCTCCATTACTTCACGCGAAGCATCGGCCAGGTCACGCAAGCAGCGCTCAGCCGTTGGGCGATCTCCCCGGTTATAAGCCTGAACCGCTTCTTTGGCCAGACTGTGGACACGGGCATGCGGTGCTTCAATCACTCGATACAGCGGACTGTCACCGAATAGGCGCTTCGCTTCTCCGTAGTACCACTTACCAAGACGGCAGTCAAAATGAGACGCCACATCTTTCTCATCAATTTTCTCAAATCCGAGCAGCAAATTGTAAACCTTCCAGCGCCAGAGTAAGTGATCAGTGATGGCCAGCTGAAGCAAGTCTTCCTGACTCATTTTCATATTTTTCGAGATTGAACGCACCCGATACTCGTCAATCATCTTACTTAACTGATAAACGGCCTCCCCGGTACGCCGTCCGATGGCGGCTCCCTTCTCAATCGCTTCGACAATGTTATGATTGCGTGCCGTAATATCATCGGTTGCCGCTGCCTGTTCCTGACTGATTGCTGCAATCTCTTCAAAGTGTCGGCCAATTTCATGAATACCTACATTCATGCCTTGCAGATCAGCCGATACATTCGCCAGCTTCTCAACGCCTTCATGCAGGCGGTTCGAAGATTGGCTCGTTACATTTTTAATCTCAGACGTGATGCTATGCAGTTCATGCATATCATCCGTGATATGGGCTACCGACTGTTTTGTACTATCCGCAAGCTTGCGCACTTCTTCTGCTACAACTGAAAACCCTTTGCCATGTTCACCCGCACGCGCCGCTTCAATGGATGCGTTAAGGGCAAGCATATTTGTCTGATCGGCAATGCTTTTAATGGCATCAGTCAGCTTGCTCATACTGTTGACGCGTCCATACAGTTGATCTACCTGGCCCGCAATCGTTACCTGCTCTGCATCCATCTCATGCAACGAATTCATAACAGCACCAAGTGCAGAAACGCCGCTATCAAGCTTATCAATCGTATCCGTCGCATCATGTGCCACACTCGCAATCGAACTTGATACTTCTTCTACTCCGGCGTTTAACTCTTCCATCGCTGCGCTGACCGCAGCCGAGTCTTTCATCTGCTGCTCCTGATAGAACAATAGATCGCGCACTTCGTCAATATTGGCATTGTATTCAATAATGGTCGACAATCCACCAATAAAACTGTTAGCTTGCAACTCCATATATGTCTCCACCACAATCTGCTGATCGAGTGTAATCATACTTTCGTATGCAAGAAGTGCATCTGTCATCACCGCCGGGCGCTTCGCAAACGCTTGCACAATATGTGGAATAAACAACTGATTCAGCAGGGTAAACGCTGGAAAAAACCAGTCCGGTGTCAGGCCGATGCGCGCATGTGCTTCCGCAATGGCGCGGCGCTTAAATACGTATTCAAGATCAAGCTTATCATCAAACAGACTGATCATATACGCATAAAACGTCTTCTTGAGTTTTTGCTCATCCGCATGATTGACCAATATCTGATGTAAAAACGACACTTCATGCAAACGGGCATAAAATTTATCCACAATTTCCTGATGGTGCTTCTCAAATACACCTTTTAGACTATGCACAATTTCTTTTTGGATTTTGGAAATACCCAGGAAGTCAAGCTTCTCTTTTAATCGTTCATTCGCTGAAATATCCGAATGATGTTCCGTATTGAAATAGCTATAGTTCGTCATTTTATCTTTAGCAAACATAACCTTTCACCCCTCAATCTCACTCTTTTTACGTATACAGCTCCCTATCTAACTTTTATTTTACCACTATTAAAGGACTAATTAACTAGATAATAAAGAAATAAAGCGACATTTTCCTGAACTTACTATCATACAGAGAATTGTATGTCTGCTACAATAACGAAATAGAGTACTGATTGTCAGGGGGATGCACCATGTCGACTTCGACAGCCATTACAACGCTAGAAACACTCGCAGCCATTCATCGTTGTAATGATGAGAGTCAATTATATACACAAATCGTGCACAATTTTGCACGCCTTCCTCACTTCTCCTGGATCGGAGTGTATCTGGAGACAGAAGGCCTGCCTATGCTAGCTGCTTCTTCTGCAGATACACCACTTGATTCCCTGGCTCGCCAGTCGATTCTGCAAATTCCGATCGGGACAGAAGAAGAGTATTACGGAAAACTTACGATTATTGCTCGCCCATCATGTACAATTGATGAGGCTGATTATATGGGATTGACCAAAATCGGGCATGAACTCGGCAAAAAAATTACCACACTCCGCACATCTGAATGATTTTGTCTAATGCCCGAATCGTTTATAATGAGACAGAGGTGAAAAACGGATGACAACTTATCAAAAACAGTCGCTTCTCATTGCGATTCTTGGTGTCGCTTCCTTAATGGGTGTTGGTATTTCTTTTGCTGAACGCAATTTTCTTATGGCCATAGTTTGTACAATCATCGCCATACTTGTAATCGGGATTGGTTTTATGAACAAGGCGAAGCACCGAAAAAATGGGACACTGTAGCTTGATCTGGCAACAGTCAAAATAGTACCAATAAGTAGATGTACAAAAAATCCCGATCAAAAACGGTCGGGATTTTTTTGCATACCTTATACTAATATTCAAATGAATACTTGAATAAATGAAGAGATCCATATACACTGGAGCTACCATCTACTTACGAACAGGAGGATTTTGTATGGGTATGCATCATCACGATCACGACCACCATGGCCATGATCATCACGGAGGGCATCATCACCATCATGGCGAGCATGCCAATGAGAACACTCTGCTGTGGGCATTTTTTTTAATTGCTGGCTTCATGATTGTCGAGTTTATTGGCGGCTTTTTCACGAACAGTCTCGCCCTGCTGTCCGACGCGGGGCATATGCTGAGTGACGCTGCTTCGCTTTTTTTAAGTGTAATGGCAATGTGGCTGGCGCGTAGGCCAGCTACCTCGACGAAAACATACGGGTATAAGCGAACTGAGATCCTCGCTGCGTTTCTGAACGGCCTTACGCTGGCTGTCATCTCGATTTACATTTTTGTCGAGGCGTACGATCGCTTTTTTGAACCGCAACCCGTCGCCAGTCTTACCATGATGCTGATTGCTGTCATCGGTCTTGTTGTCAACATCGTGGTCGCCTGGATTTTGATGCGGGGCGGCGATACACATGATAACCTCAATGTACGCAGCGCTTTTCTGCATGTGCTCGGCGACATGCTCGGTTCTGTCGGCGCGATTGCAGCCGGTGCCTTCATCTGGCTATTCGGCTGGACCATTGCCGATCCGATTGCCAGTGTCATTGTAGCTGCTCTCGTGCTCCTATCTGCCTGGAGAATTATTCGAGATTCTGTTAACGTATTAATGGAAGGCGTACCGAGCGGTATGGACATCGAGCGCATCCGACATGCTGTACTGGAACTTGATGGAGTGGATGCAATTCACGATCTGCATGTGTGGACCGTTACCTCAAGCTTCCCGTCTCTTAGCTGCCATGTTGTCATCAAAGATTACACACAGGCCGGAGATATTCTACGAACAGTCAATCAACTATTCAAAGATCAATTTGGCATCAAACATACAACCATTCAAATTGAAGATGCAGCCATGTGCGCCAAAGGAGATATGTGCGATGAAGAAGACCACCAGCACTGAGCCCTCGGTGTGCCATCTTCCTGCAGAAGAGGTACATAGCCTGCGGAAAGAACTGGCTCCCCGTCCGATTGAGCATCTGGCCGCCCTTTTTAAAGGGCTGGCCGATGCGAATCGAGTCAAGATCGGCTATATATTAACCCGACATGAGGAGTTATGTGTGCACGATATCGCTGATCTGGCAAGCATCTCCGTTGCCAATGCGTCGCATCATCTGCGGCTGATGCGTACACTCGGCTTAACAAAGACACGCAAAGAAGGTACCACTGTTTTTTATTCCCTGACCGATGATCACGTTCACCGCATTCTGTTATTAGGTATGGATCATATAGAGGAAGGGAAACATCACGAAGATTATACAGAATAGGAGAGTTCCATGGACAAGCAACAACTGCTAGCAGCAATCGAACAACTGTCAGACCGTGAGTGCAAAGCAATCGAACGTACACTGACAGCTGTACAAAATATGAAAGAAAACAAATATCCCTTTCTTGGCAATTTTCTTGGTGTGACCGAAGAGACAGACGCAGATTCGGAAACATTCGTCTGCTCGATGCCAATCGGGCGCGAGGTGCTGAATCCGTATCGCATCGTATACGGCGGTATTACCGCAACGCTTGCGGATATGGCTATGGGCTGGATGCTAGAAAAGCGTATTTCCGGGCAGGATAAGTTTGTCACACTGGACATGCATACGAACTATCATCGAGCAGGTACAGGCAAGCGGCTCATTGCGACCGCGCGAGTTATCAACCAGGCGCAGGATATCTGGCAAATGGCGTGTGACGTACATAACGACCGGGGTGATCTGGTCGTGACCAGTACCGGCACGTTCCTGCAGCTACATCGCAGCCGCGACTAAGCCTTACTCTTCCCGATGCCTGGAAAGGGGCTAGGATCATGAAACAAACCGTACAGACAAATGGCATTTCACTCGCGTATCATGAAGAAGGACAGGGGGAAGCTGTTGTATTCCTCCACGGTTTTTGCGGCAGCTCTGCTTACTGGGAACGAATTGTGCCCGAACTTTCCCGTACATTCCGGGTGATTACCCCGGATCTGCGCGGGCACGGCGCAAGCGCGGTAAGCACTGGCACGTATTCGATGGACTTGCTGGCAGACGATATTGCCGGACTACTCAAGGCACTCAATCTTGAACAGGCATATGTGTTCGGTCATTCTCTTGGTGGGTATGTGACGCTTGCCCTGGCAGATAATCATCCAGAACTGGTAAAAGGATTCGGGCTCATCCACTCCACCGGGATGCCGGATGATAAGAAAGCAAAAGAAATTCGACAGGAAGATGCCGCACGCATCGAGGAGGAAGGAATCGAGCCGTTCATCAATGAGCTGATTCCGAAGCTTTTCACACCCAAAAACCAGGAAGAGATGAAAAATGTAGTGGAGCACACTCGCCAGATCGGTCTAGCCACCCCTCCTAAAGGTGCAATCAACACCTTAAAAGGCATGGCAGTACGCCCGGACCGCACGACGTTCCTTACAAAAGCAAAATGTCCCGTATTGCTTGTCACCGGAGAAGACGATCACGTCATTCCATCGGAAAACACATGGACCGGCGCACCAGAGCATGCTGTGCGAGAAACATACTCCCACTGTGTTCACATGAGCATGTACGAAGCGCCAGACAAGCTCATCCATACCATTCAAAATTTCGTAAAATGAACAGAGGCAATCAGCATCGTATTCTAGCGTGCTGATTGCCTCTTTCGTTTTACCTTCGATTCCCTCGAGCGCTTCACGCACATCTGTTTCTCCTCCGTATTTTGTACGTTTATTAATTTTTTACATAAAAAATATGGTGAGGGCACGCGATCAATTATATAATAAAGGCTGGTCAATAAAGATTTAAAACCGCTAATGCTTATTTTGGGGGATACACATGGAACACTATTGGATTGCCATTATCTTAGGTATCGTGGAAGGCTTAACAGAATTTTTGCCAGTTTCCTCCACGGGCCATATGATTTTGATGGCAGATTTACTCAATTTTGACGGGGACAAGGCCAAAACATTTGAAGTCGTGATTCAACTTGGTTCGATTGCTGCTGTTGTGTTTGTGTTCTGGCGACGCCTGCTCAGTCTGATTGGAATCGGACGCTCACGCACGTACGGTCCGCAGTTGAATTTGCTGCATGTAATTATCGCTGTACTTCCAGCTGGTTTGATGGGTGTGTTACTGCATGACTTTATCAAGAAACATTTATTCTCCCCATACACGGTGCTCATGGCGCTAGTGGCGGGAGCGATTCTGATGATTGTAGCAGAGCGCTTTCAACCGCGCACAACAGCACCGACCATTGATGATATCACCTACCGTCAGGCGTTTGGTATCGGTTTATTCCAGTGTCTGGCACTCTGGTCCGGGTTCTCCCGCTCCGGTGCAACGATTGCAGGCGGTCTGTTGCTTGGGACAAGCCATAAAGCGGCTGCTGAGTTTACCTTTATCGTGGCAATTCCGGTTATGATAGGGGCAACCGGATTGGACCTGATAAAAAGCATGCACTTCCTTTCAGCCAGCGATTTCGGTTTTTTCGCAACCGGCTTCGTAACGGCGTTCGTTGTTGCCATGCTGGCGATTGTGTCATTCCTGAAGCTCTTGCAACGAATCAGCTTGACACCATTTGCGATTTACCGCCTGCTTCTGGCAGCTGTGTTCTACCTGTTTGTGCTTCGGTAATGAAAAAGAGACTCTCGCATTTTGCGAAAGTCTCTTTTTTACTATAATAGGTCTGGCAAAATCCCGCACAGCATCAGCCGTCCTTTCTTTCTTTTCACTCTTCAATGTAAGGCGCGACTTCCGCCATACCGCCTTCTACGTTCACAATTTTCTCGAACCCGTGATTCAATAGGAACTGCGTCACATGCCAGCTGCGAACACCGTGTGCACACATCACAAAAATTGTCTGATCCCGATCAAGCTCCACAAGACGCTCGGGTACAGTATTCATCGGCATATGATTTGCTTTCTTTAGATGCCCCACTTCCCATTCATACGGTTCGCGTACATCCATAATATAACTTTCGTCGAGTGCTCCCTGCTTATACAAATCCGCAAATTCATGCGCAGAAATCGCATTTACTGTCATGCTGTTTGTTTCCTCCTCATAAGCTTCTGCTTTTTTCCTTATCGTTATTATAGCCAGAGTATACGTGTTATTGCCACTCTGTCTATGTTGCAAATGCGCGGTGCAAGTAGAGACCCTGCACAGAACATGCTACAATGGATGAAATACGCCATGAAGGAAAGGATGAACGGAATGAACCTGACAGAAAACACACCTGAAAATATTGAATATATGATTGAAGCGATCAAGGATAAGCTGCGCATCGCGAATGCCAGCGCTGTAAAAGCGACTCACTTCGATGACAGCAAATACGAGGACCTCAAAGATATTTATGATATGGTTATGTCACGTACACAGTTCAGTATTAGCGAAATGGAAGCAATCGTGAACGAACTAGGCAGCCTACGCAAATAAACTTTTAACAAAAAAGCAGCCCGATACAGTGGCTGCTTTTTTGCGTTCTACCTATTTATGCATATCAAGCCATCCCTTACGGCGGAACCAGAGGAACATACTCCCTCCGATGACCACCATTATCGCCAATACAGCAAAATAGCCATACTTCCAATCCAGCTCAGGCATATTCTTAAAGTTCATTCCATACACGCCCGCAATAAACGTCAACGGGATAAAAATAGACGAAATAATCGTCAATACCATCATGACATTGTTCATCCGATAGGAGTTCACCGAGATATAGTTATCCCGCATATCCGCTGTCATCTCCCGGCTTGAATCAATCATCTCAGCAAGCCGCAACAGATGGTCATAAATGTCCGTGAAGTACAGATGATGCTCTTTGAACTCTGTTAATCGTTCTGAGTTTACTACACGATACAGCAAATCCCGCATTGAGCCAACTGTCCGACGTAGCTTGAGAAGATCCGCTCGAATTGCAAAGACTTCATCCATCAGCTTACGCCCCGGTATGTGCCGCTCGTCCGTATCCAGCTCACTCAGTGCATCTTCAATCCGGTACACAGACGGAAAATAATAATCGACCAGTTTATCAATCAGCAAATAGGCGATATATACCGGCCCACCAGAACGACCCGGTATCGCCGCAAGGAACTTCCGCCGCACCTCATCAAGCTCATGCAGCGGCTTCAGGTGGAACGATACGAGAAAATTCGGACCGACGAACATGTCGACTTCCTCCACATCAAGCGTCGTTTGGTTCAGCGAATGCAGAACGAAAAACAAGTAGTTTTCATAATAGTCGAGCTTGGGTCGCTGCAGAAAATGCAGACAATCTTCAATCGCCAGCGGATGAAAATGAAAGTGCGTATCTAACAGCCTCGCTTCGTCTTCTGTCGGCACATTGAAATCGACCCAATACCAGTCGATATCCGCAGCGGATAGGCGTGAGAGCGGGATGTTTTCCAGCAACTCCCCTGTTGTCGTTATCGCAAGCGTCGTAATCACACGTCAGTCTCCTATTCTATATGCCTCTTTCTTGTTATTGTATGCTCACCGCCTATTCCTTGCAAACGCACAGCGGGGACATGACCGTCCCCGCTGTGCGTTTTTCTATTTATTCACAATATGAATCGCATGCCCAAGTGCTGCACAAGCTGCTTCGAGCCATACCTCACTAAGTGTCGGATGCGGGTGAATGGTCAGCGCGATATCTTCCACCCGAGCCCCCATCTCCAGTGCCAGTACTCCTTCCCCAATCAAGTTCGATGCATCCGGTCCACTCATATGAAACCCGAGCAGCAGATGACTGTCCGCCTCTACAATCACCTCAGCTATCCCTTCGGCTTCTCCGGTCGCAAGTGCGCGCCCATTCGCCCGCACTGGGAACTGACCTACTTTCACAACATATCCCCGCTGTTCCGCTTCTTCCCGTGTCAAGCCCACTCCCGCAATCTGCGGCTCCGTAAAAATCACATACGGAATAAAAGAGGAATCCACCGCGCTCGGCAACCCACCGATCACTTCTGCCGCCACAATCCCTTGTTTAGATGCACGATGCGCCAGTGCCGGACCTGGTGTGCAATCCCCAATCGCAAAAATATGCGGTTGATTTGTCCGGCACTGCTCATCTACCAGGATATAACCGCGTTCATCCGTCTGCACACCTGCTTGTACAAGCCCGAGATCTTCTGTATGCGGCACACGACCGATTGTGACCAGCACTTTTTCACTTTCAATCGTGTATGCGTTACCAGGCATAGTCTTCACATGCAACTGTACTCGCCCGTTTTCTATCACCGCGTTCTCCACCCTCGTTCCGGTATGGATATGTATGCCCACTTGCTTTGCATGACGCAGTACATCCTTCTTGAATGTTGATGCTACCTGCGGCAGTACATCTTCCTCCGCTTCCACAATCTCCACCTGACAGCCCAGCCGAGCAAGCGCCATGCCGAGTTCCATGCCGATATAGCCCCCGCCGATAATCGCTACACTCGCAGGCATCTCAGTCAACGCGAGAATGTCTGTCGAATCAAGAATGTGCGTTCCGTCAACCGAAAGAAATGACGGAATCATCGGCCTAGACCCGGATGCGATAATCGCCTGCTCAAATCGGTACGTTTCAAAATCGCCACCTGTCTCCACACCGATGCGGTCTGATGACAGGAACACCGCCTGACCGCATACGATAGTCACACCATTCTTCTCGCACAACTGGCGCACTCCACGATTGAGCTGCCCGATGATCTCCTGCTTGTGTTTCTGCCAGGCGGTCAGCGAGAACTGTATGTCACCCTGTGGAAGTGTAATCCCGATCCCTGCGAGCCGAGATAGCTTCGCATATTCCCCGGCAGCATGAATGAGTGCCTTTGATGGAATGCAGCCCCGATTCAGGCAGACACCGCCAAGCTCTTCTTTTTCGACCAGTACAACTGATTTACCAAGCTGGCCAAGCCGGATAGCGGCGGCATACCCACCCGGCCCACCTCCGATCACGACGATATCTGTTTCTATGACCACTTCTCCGACTACCATCTACACCAACTCCATAAATAGAAGTTCCGGATTTTCCAGCAATTTCTTGATCCGGTTTGTAAATCGCACAGACGCGACACCGTCAATAATCCGATGGTCGAACGATAACGACACATTCATCATGTCGCGAATGACCATCTCCCGGTTGCGCACAACGGCACGCGGCTCTATTTTATGCAAGGCAAGAATCGCAGCTTCCGGGTGATTGATGATCGGTGTTGCCTGCTGACCGCCAATCGATCCGACGCTTGTGATCGTAAACGTACCGCCACTCATGTCGGAAAGCGTCAGTTTTCCCGTACGCGCTTTCTCCGCCAGCTCCCGAACTTCTCCCGCAATGGCAAACACCGATTTCCGATCTGCATGCTTAATGACAGGTACGACAAGCCCTTGCTCTGTATCCGTTGCCACGCCAATATGATAGTAGTTTTTTAAAATGATCTCGCCGGTGCTGTCATCGACGGATGCATTAAACATACGGAATTGTTTGAGCGCAATCACAACCGCCTTGATGAAAAATGGCAAATACGTCAACTTCACACCATGCTCCTCGGCATGCGGCTTCATCCGATTACGAAGTGCAATCAGCGCATCCATCTCCACGTCGTCAAAATGCGTCACATGCGGGATGACCGTTACCGACTTCACCATATGCTCGGCGATCTTTTTACGGATGCCAGCAAGCTTTATGCGTTCCTCTGTTTCTTGCGGCAGATCGCTTGCAAGATGCGGCGCGGCGATGACAGACTGCTTCACTTCAGGCGGTATCTGATCTGTGGCAGCAAAAGAAGTCTGTGATGTTGTATCCTGTTGTACCGGCTCCGATTTTGCAAATCGATGTACATCCACCTCAAGCACACGGCCTGCCGGACCGCTTCCTGCTACCTGCTCCAGATCAATGCCCAGACTGCGTGCCAGCTGCCGCACATACGGGGCCGCCAGTGCGCGATGAGTCTTGGCAACAGATGATACTGCTAGAATACTGTTAGAGACCGAAGAGGCCACTATCTTTTCCTCCGATCGTACCGCAGCTGTTTCTATTTCCGTTTTTTCTCCCACCCCATCGTCAATCACAAACATAACCTGCCCGACATGTACCGTATCCCCTGCCGCAAACAACAGCCGCGTAATCACACCGCTGACCGGCGCAGATAGCTCCGCGTTCACCTTATCGGTCTGCACTTCCACTACCGACTGATCCTGATCCACATGATCGCCTTCTGCGATAAGCCAGCGAGTAATTTCTCCTTCATGCATTCCCTCTCCCACATCAGGAAGCTTGAACTCTACCATGGCGTCCTCCTCACCCTCTTCCGCTAAAACTGCACGGTTTCAATAATGCCCTGCCGAATGCGCGCCGGTGTCGGCATATACGAATCTTCCATTGTAAAAAACGGAACCGGCACATCATATCCGGTTACGCGTTTTACCGGTGCTTTTAAATAAATGAGTGCTTCATCATTAATCAGCGATGTGATTTCTGCGCCAATTCCGGCTGTTTTATGCGCTTCGTGCACGATAAGCGCACGCCCGGTTTTTTTCACAGAAGCAATGATCGCATCCCGGTCAAGTGGATACAGGGATCGCAGATCAATGATTTCGCAGCTCCAGCCCTTCTCCTGTGTGATCTGTTTGGCTGCCAGCTGAGCCGTGCGCAGCATACTACCCCACGCAAAAATCGACAGGTCACTTCCTTCCTCCACGATGCGCGCCTTGCCAATCGGAACACGGTACATCTCCTCCGGTACCTCTTCCTTAAACGCTCGATACAGCCGGGTCGGTTCAAGGAACAATACTGGATCCGGATCTTCAATCGCAGAAATCAAAAGCCCTTTCGCATCATACGGCGTTGCAGGTACGACTACTTTCAGGCCTGGCGTATGCACGAAAAACGTCTCAACACTCTCCGAATGCAGCTCCGGTCCACGAATGCCCGCACCATATGGCGTACGAATAACGAGTGGTGTCGTGAACTGCCCGCGCGTCCGGTGACGCAGACGAGCCGCATGTGAGACGACCTGCTCGAATGCCGGGTAAATAAAGCCAAGGAACTGAATTTCCGCCACCGGCAGCATTCCATTCAGTGAAAGCCCAATCGCGGACCCAATAATACCGGACTCTGCAAGCGGCGTATCGACTACTCGGTCCGCTCCGTGCTTCGAAAGCAGACCTTCTGTCGCCCGGAATACGCCCCCGTTCACACCGATGTCCTCGCCAAGCAACATGACACGTGGATCATCGGCCAGCTTCTGGTCGAGCGCTTCGGTGATGGCCTGTATGATTGTCAGCTTTCGGCTCATACGTGTCCGCCCTCCTCATCCATCAACGATAGAAATTCTGTTCGCTGCTCCGCGATATGCCATGGCACATCCGCATATACATGATCAAACATATCAATCGGACTTGTTTTCGGAAACGCTTCCACTTTGGCGAATGCTGCTTCGATTTCGTCTGTAAGCTTTTTCGTAAGCGCCTGTTCTCTCTCTTCCGTCCATAATTCTTTCTTCATAAGAAACTTCTGGAGCCGCGTAATCGGGTCACGCTGTTCACGCCACTCCTTGGCCAGCACGTCCTGATCCCGATATTTCTTCGGATCATCCGCTGTAGTATGAGCGCCATAGCGAAAGGTAACCGCTTCGATGAGTGTTGGTCCCTTGCCTGCCTGTGCCCGCTCGATCGCTTCTCTCACCGCCAGCCACACAGCAAAAATATCATTGCCGTCTACTCGTATGCCCGGAATGTCATACGCTGCCGCACGTTGAACAATCGTACGTGAGGCAGACTGCCGCTGAAACGGTACACTAATCGCATAGCCATTATTCTGGCAGAAAAATAAAACGGGAAGCTGATAGACACCCGCAAAATTTAGCGCTTCATGAAAATCCCCTTCTGACGTGGCACCATCTCCGAAATAAGCGATACTGATTGACCCTTCACCCTTTATTTTAGTTGCCCAGGCCGCACCTGCCGCATGCAGCATCTGCGTCGCAATCGGCACAGACGGCGGCAAAATATTCTTTCCCGTTGGGCACACACATCCTTCCATCCGGCCCATCCAGTACAAAAACAAATTCTCAAGCGACTGCCCGTGCGTCAACATCGCTGCGTGATCACGGTATGTCGGAAACATCCAGTCCCCTTCTCTAAGCGCCAGCGCACTGCCCACCTGTGCCGCTTCCTGCCCTTCAAACGGCGCATATGTTCCAATACGACCTTGCCGCTGCAAGATCACCGCCTTGCGGTCAAATGCCCGGGCCCGTGTCATCTGCTCATACATGTGTACCATAAGAGACGGATCGATTCTGTTTTCAATCTCCTGCTGCACCTCTCCATCCGGCGTAATCACTTGAAACAATTCCGGAATGCGAACATCTTCTAGGCGACCCGTCAACGCTGCCGCACGAGCCCGCATATCTTTTTCAATCAGCATAATGCTGCCTCCTTATGTGAGTTCCGTGTACCTGCTGAGCCTGCTGTATCGTATGCGAATGATGGAATAAATGTCTTGATACCACTATCTCTTTATGCAGATTATAAAATTTATTCTGAACATTTTGCAAACGCTTACATTAAAGAGTACATGCGCTTCCGCTTTACCATGATAAAGGGGCTGACCCTTTCGTCTAGTTAGACTTTTCGGTCAGCCCCCTTATTACTTTTTCGATATAAAACTATCCTACACTTTGAAACGGTTCACTGTGTCAATCAACTTATTCGTCATCGCATGCAATTCTTCAATAGACGCTACCGCTTCTTCGATGGAAGCGGTCTGTTCTTGTGACGAAGCGCTTACAGCCTCTGTCATCGCAGTTGCTTGTTTCGTTACGTGATGGATGCCTTCGACTGATTCAACCATGCTATTTTTCAGCGTTTCCATTTCACGAACTTCCTGCTCCAGACGTACAATTTCTTCTGTTACCGTATCAATGGATGTATTAATCTCAGCAAATGCACCGCTCGTATGATCTAACGACACGTTCACATCATCCACTAATTCTGTTGCATGATTCATCGTAGAATCAAGCGTTTCAATTACACCTGTAATCCGATCAATAATTTGCTGCACTTCTTGCGTAGCTGTAGACGATTGTTCCGCTAGTTTGCGCACTTCATCCGCAACCACCGCAAATCCTTTGCCTGCCTCTCCTGCACGTGCCGCCTCAATGGCAGCATTCAAAGCTAATAGATTCGTTTGCTGAGAAATCGAGTTAATCGTTTCGATAATCGTACTAATGGAAACAGACATCGCGGCAAGATCTTTAATACCATAGCCAACTTGAGCACTTGCTTCCGTATTTCGCTCAAATACGCGGCGCAGCTGCTCCATTGCTACAAGACCGCTCTCGTTTTTATCTTTCATCGTATACGCATGCGTAACCATAGACTCGGATTCGTGTTCTACACCTTTAATCTTTTCGCCCAGCGTGCTCGTTTCATGCAACACGCTACCCACTAGCTCAGATTGTCGATTCGTATCCTCAGATAGGCTCTGCATACTTCCTGAAATCTCTTCGCTCGCCGCACTAATTTCTTCTGCTGCAGCGGAAATTGTGCCCGCTGATACGTTCACATTATCCGAAACGCTCCGAACCTGAGTAATGACTGTTCGCAGACTTTCAATCATCGTGTTAAACGATTGTCCCAAACGCCCTACTTCGTCTTTTGTCTGAATGTCCGTTTGTACACTCAAATCTCCAGTAGCCGCTACTTCTACTGTACGTGTCAGACTGATAATCGGCTTTGAAATCGAGCGAGAGACGAAAAGACTAAACACTACAGCAATGGCAATCCCTCCGACAATGACCCAAATTAAGATAGAACGTAACTGAATAATATCTTCATACAGCTCGTCTTCCGGAGGAGCAATCGAGACGATCCACCCGTTTGAAATATGAGCAAAACTGCTTATTTTATCCATATTGTTGAACTTGTAATAAATTAACCCGGACGGCTTTTTCTTCATCTCGTCGATCATGAATGTAAAACTACCGTTTTGAACATTGGCGAGATTTTCTCCCATTTTAAAGGTAGGATGGACAAGATAGTTAAACTTTTCATTAAACAACATAGCGTATCCTGTTTGGTATACCTTAACTTTCTGAATCGCTTGCTTAATTACATCGAAATTAACATCCATACCTGCTACACCAATCAATACACCATCTTGATAAATAGGCTGCGTGTATGAAATTATCGTTGCACCTAAATCTTCGTATGGCTCACTCCATACACCTTTTTTCGCCTTCACGGCATTAAAATACCAGGAAAGCTTTGGATTTCCATCCGTAAAACTCCCCGGTGCAAACCCCTGTTGT
This sequence comes from Aneurinibacillus soli, assembly GCF_002355375.1. Classification (GTDB taxonomy): domain Bacteria; phylum Bacillota; class Bacilli; order Aneurinibacillales; family Aneurinibacillaceae; genus Aneurinibacillus; species Aneurinibacillus soli. The sequence goes on from NZ_AP017312.1 coordinate 3,925,721, forward strand.
TTAACAAAGATGTTCTTCTTTTCATCTTTTAGATACCACGAATATTGTAGACTTTTCGTCAACTCTGGATTTATAAACACATAGGCACCCATAATTCCGTCTGTACTCTCGGCGAACTTTTTCACAACCGGATCCATAATAGCATCGTATGTCGTAAAGTAAGATGGATCTACTTTTGCCTTTTGTCCGTCAAAATCAGCAGCAGATGTTGTCGCTATTCCGCTAACCGCACCTTGAATGGTTTGAATACTCACATTGAATTCATTAGCAATGTTTTGGGACATATACAACAACTTGTCCTCTGCTTCCTTCTGCACAGCCTGGCTTCCACGAATCATACTAATGATGCCAACTGATAAGGAGGTAAGCACAGAACATAATAAAATCGCCAGCATAATCTTTGTACCTATTTTTTTCATTTTCCCCTGTCTCTCCTCTTTCTGAACTTTCCTTTACGTAACATCCATTTTTTCTAAATAGTATTATTTTACACTGAAAGAAACATTAGTAAAGGAAATATACTGTATTTATCGACTGAGGATCGACAACTTATGATAGCAAAAAAACAAGGAAACATATAAAAAGAGGCTGCCCCATTACACACAGGACAGCCCCTTCAAACGTTTATCTTTTATCAATTGCACGCGCCACACGGTCACCGGCAAACTGAATCACCTGCACCAAAATAACGAGAATCGCCACGGTCGCAACCATCACTTCTGTCTGGAATCGGTAGTAACCAAAGCGAATCGCCAGGTCACCAATCCCACCGCCGCCGACAATACCAGCCATTGCTGTGTAGCCAAGCAAGCTAATAATCGTTACCGTCAGTGCAAGCACAATGCTCGGACGCGCTTCCGGCAACAATACCTCACGAATAATCAACCACGGACTTGCACCAGAAGCAATCGCCGCTTCAATCACGCCTTTATCCACTTCACGAAGCGATGACTCAACAAGACGCGCGAAGAATGGGATCGCTGCTGCTGATAGTGATACCGACGCTGCACCCGGGCCAATTGTCGTACCGGCCAGAAGCTTAGTTAATGGAATAAGTGCAACAAGCAAAATGATATACGGTACAGAACGAATGATATTGGCGAGAGAACCAAGTACTACATTAAAAAAACGATTCTGCAAGAATAAACCTTTGCTCGTTATGAACAGAAGTACTCCGAGTGGAATTCCTGCAACGAACGCCACACCAACCGATACGGCCATCATATAAAACGTCTCACCAAATGCTTTTCCGAATTCCGGAAGCAAGTCAATTAAATTACTAAGCTGCATCTGCTAGCACCTCCAGTCCGGCTGTACGCTGCCGGATATGTTCGATCGCACGAGCAATCTCCTGTGAATCGCCAATCAGTTCCATAATAAAAATCCCAAGCGGCTCATCCTGAATGTATTCAATCTTGCCGTGCAAAATATTTCCTTCTACATTGAATTTTTTGAGCACTTCCGATACGACTGCCTTCTCCGCAATCTCGCCCTGGAAGTTAATTTTGACCAACGTTCCTCTCCGGTTTTCCAGCAGCTTATCCGGCAGACTAAAGTGTAGCACTGTATCGATAAAATCACGTGTCAGCGGCTGCACCGGGCGAGCGAACAATTCATACACATCTCCAGATTCAATCACCTTACCATTCTGCATGACCGCAATGCGATGGCAGATCTCTTTGACTACTTCCATCTCGTGCGTAATCAATACGATTGTAATACCGAGCGTACGGTTGATTTCTTTAAGCAGTGCCAAAATTGAGCGTGTTGTGCTCGGATCAAGCGCTGATGTTGCCTCATCGCACAACAACACTTTCGGATTGTTCGCTAGTGCGCGGGCGATGCCAACGCGCTGCTTCTGACCGCCGGAGAGCTGCGCTGGATAATGGTGCCCTTTATCTCCGAGTCCCACAAGATCAAGCAACTCTGGTACACGCCGTTCAATTTCCTCTTTCGATTTCCCTGCTGCTTTCAACGCAAATGCTACATTTTGCGTGACAGTCTTCGAACTAATCAAGTGGAAATGCTGAAAAATCATTCCAATTTTCAAACGCTCGTGGCGCAGGTCCTTCCCTTTCAGTTTAGTAATGTCAACACCATCGATCAAAATTTTGCCGGACGTTGGTGTTTCTAGCATGTTCAGGCAGCGCAGAAGTGAACTCTTGCCCGCCCCGCTATATCCGATAATACCGAAGATTTCGCCTTTTTTGATTGTAAGGGTTACATCGTCGACCCCTTTAACCGTACTTTTCTTGCCTCTATACTCTTTTGTTAACTGCTGAATCTCAATCATGATAGCCTCCCTCTCCTTCTTCTATATAGTAATGCTCAAACAAAAAAACGACCTCTTACCTGTCCGAAACAGATAAGAGGTCGCAAGAAGGGGAAAAGCGAGACCTCTTATCTGTCGGACATGCGTCCAGCTGGAATTGGCACCAATTGAATCATTCAACGGTTGCCGAGGCTTCATCGGGCCAGTCCCTCTGCCTCTCTGGATAAGAGAATATAGAATATGCCGTTTTGTTCGTTCATTTGCCTTGTATTGCCTTGTTAATTAGAATTTTAGAGTAATTATTCCTACATGTCAAGTTGGGTTTTGTTTTCCGAATACTTTTTTAGACACCACTTCTATATATTCGACAACATTCAGAATATACTTTTAAAACTCTAAGCAGAACCATTAGAATTATACTAGAAAAAATGTCGTATCATAGAATAATTTGTCTTATATTTACTTTTCGGATACAAAAGGAATTTGCTAGACGTTGTCAAATTATGAGATTAAGAAAGGTGCGGTGCATCTTGGATTTTGTCATTTTTATTTTTTACTCTGTCCCCGAGATGCTGTTAATTGTCCTTTTATCTGTTTTTTTAGCAGGCAGGTACGAACAGCAACAAGCAATCAAATATTTCATCGCCGCTTTATTTTTAGCCTGTGTTTTTGAGGGCATCCAGGGTCTGTCACTTGCCGAATCTATCAGGCTTATCATTCAGCTACTCGTATTTTTATTATTTATGATTTTATTTTTCCGTATCCCCATTATACGGATTCTTACAGGTACAGTTATTACCTTGCTGCTTTTACAGGCAACAGAAATTATAACGATAAAAGTGTTCACTACTTTTGCTCATAAGGATTTACTGGACATAAAAAAAGATTCTTTGCTCTGGCTTTTCATGATCTGGCCAAACTTACTCATTCTTTCACTTACTTTTTGGCTTCTCTATAGAAAGAAATTCTCAATTTTTAAAGAAGATCATCCAACAGCCAGACCACAAAGTTACTCAATCGGCTCTTATTTATTTTTTACTTTTCTTTATATTTTTTCGATTATCGGTGCTGAGTTTTTAGCCAAGGGCAGTAAACAAAGTGGGATTCAATTAGCATTTCTATTAGGCTTTGAGATTTTTTCAATCCTGCTTGTACGAGAAATCATCACTTCAAAAGCAAGAGAAACAGAACTATCTATCCACAAGCAATATATCGCTGACATTACATCTTTATTTACAACCATTCGAGCACAGCGGCATGACTTTGCGAATCACATTCAGGTGTTATACATTTTCGCTAAACAAAAGAATCACGAGCGTCTGCTTGCCTACATCGAAGAACTTGTAGAACAGGTTAAAGAAATCAATGAAGTGCTTGTCTCAGATAATCCAGGACTTAGTGCGCTGCTGCAAGCCAAAGCATGTCAGTTCAAAGAGAAAGATATTGCACTGAATCTGCAGCTTTTCTCATCCTTAACCGAGCTGGACATGCGTGCAACCGAAGTCAATCAAATCATCGGAAATCTGCTGGACAATGCAGCGGATGCAATCGAGCTTGCTGGCTACCCAACGCAAGAGATCCATCTCAGAACGAATCGCCAGGAAAGTAACACCTGTATCAAAGTCACAAATATTCGCCCTGTCATTTCCGCTGACATGCAGAAAAAAATATTTGAATACGGATTTTCAACAAAACCACATCATACAGGTGTTGGGCTAGCTATCGTACATAGTCTTGTGAAAAAAAATGGGGGAACCTTATCGCTTATCAGCAATGAAGAACACGGAACCGAGTTTACGATCACATTTCCTATCAAAGAGGGGACGAAACGTGAGCAAAAAACTAGCTGATTCCATTGCCGGAGTATTAGTCGAACAGAGCCATACACAACACTCTGAAGCCGTATTGTCGTATGGTCTGCAAATTATGATCAACTCCATCCTCAAAATTTCCGTGATTACGTTCGCAGGGTGGGCTTTGCACCTTCTGCCAGAAATGTATGTAATGATTCTTTCCTTTGGTATTTTACGCATGATTACAGGCGGCGTCCACGCTCACACATTTGTACGCTGCCTGAGCATTAGCTCTATTTCCTTCATCCTTCTTTCCTTGCTAGTCAGCCCTACCCTGCCTTACTTTTTCACACATACTTCAGCTATTCTCTTCGCTTTTATTATGATAGGTTTGCTCACCACATGGGTGTATGTGCCGGGCTCCTGGGGAAATCGAAAATTCTCTGCCCGGCGCATCCAACAATCAAAAATTCTTTCACTCTCTATCCTTCTTATTGTATGTACGGCTGTTGGATCATATCTTCCTTCTACTTCTTATCCCAATCTTTTATGGGCCGCTATACTTGGCATGACATGGCAGTACATCCTGGTCACACCACCTGGCTATGCTTTCTATCGTGTAATTGAAAGAACAGTTGCTACCGGAAGGGGGTGAACAATATGATGAAGAAACTTAAAGCTGCCGCATTTACATACGCAGCAGCGTTTGCGTATCTGTTTGCACTCGCTGACATCGGAACAAACAGCTGGTTCGTATCATACCAGCCAGAAATTCCAGAAGAACTGCAAAAATAAAAATGAATAGCATTTATTTTTATATGTATATACCAGAAGGCCTTGTTATGTAAGACAAAAACAAGGCCTTCTGGTATTTTATCATACGCGATTTTTGTACATAATAAGGTATACTAGAAAACTAGAAACGCAGCACGAAAACCCACACAAAAAAGGAGAGCTCCCCTTTGCTCAAAACAGCCACTGTGGAACAATGGCAGCAGCACATCGAAAGCATTTATGCTAGACAGGCTCCTGCACATACATACAATCCTTTCCAATATAATACAGACTGCCTAACTACTATACTGAAAGACGCTACATATTGGGAGAGAGAACCAAAACAATTATATACGTTGTATACACTACTGTTTCTTCTGCAAAAAACAGAAGAAGCTAAGCAGAATGTTGCGCTTGCTTCTACATTTTATCAGTACCAATACACGATGGTCGTAGATGAGCTGTTGGATCGACTGTTCGAGGTACTCGATAATGTCAATCTCAAAAAACTGCACCAAGAGTATCCGACCTATCTGGAGCCACTGATTGACCTTCTAGCAAAGCTATGCTTCCCGACTACAAATAGCTCCATTGACTGGCTTACCATCTATCGATCTTTGTGGAATACCTTGCTATACCAGCCAGCGTGGATACAAGCTGAAGCAACCCGCCTGACTCGTGAATTGAAAAAACAAACGCGTAGTCCACTGCAAAAAGATCATATGTTGCTGGCACGTGCGCACTTTTATGTGCTAGCCGGGCAAGATGAAGCCGCTTTGCAACAATGGGCACAGACCGCTGCACAAAAGATTGGACACTTACTTCACTACATTCATTCTTTCTCCCAATCCAATCAGTGGGAACGCACGCTTGTCTGGTTGCGCACATTGCGGCCCTATCTGCCACAAGCCGACCATGAAGAATTCAACTTCTTCTGTGCATGCTGGGCGGATACTGCGACAGAACTGCATACAGAAGAGGAATACCTCACTCTTTTGCGCTCATTACTGCCGCGAAGCATACGATTTTACATGAGTTATCTTTTTGAAACCGAACGGTATAAGCAATGGATCGACTTACATATGGCTCTCGGAGAATCTCCGCTTATGATGTATAAAGAAAATCTCAGCCGGATCGAAAAGCATGATCTCACCCTTCTGCTGCCGCTCTATCATCAAGCGATTGAACACCTCATCCTAGAGAAGAAACGAGCCGCTTATAAAGATTCTGTGAAGCTACTAAAGAAACTACGAACGTACTATAAAAAGCTCAAACAGCAGCCTGTATGGGATACATATATCATCCGGCTTATCGAGCGGTATGCTCGCTTGCGCGCTTTTCAAGAAGAGCTTCAGAAAGGAAAACTCCTGCCATGATTCTTACAGATACCTTTACCATTTCAAGCGACTGGATGGAGAACAACACCTTTTTTGTCCAGGCTGTTGATCAGAAGGGGCGAACAGTAGACCCTTTTACACTTAAATCGATTTTATTTAGCTGGCATAAAGAATCATATTACGGCACCTTCATCGAAACCGTCACCCATGATCGCAAGGAAGGTCTGCTCCTCTCCCCTGCTATCGCACTGGATCTGTTTGCCGCCCCTGCCCCATTAGAGCATACTACAATCGAATGGAGCGAAGAGACGAACGAACTGCTTGCTATAGCTCCTATCCTGAAGCAAGCGATTGCCAAAAGACACATACAGCCTGACTTCACCAAATGGCAGGCAGGAGAATTCAGCTGGAAGCTCCTTACACCTATAGAGAATGCTCCTGTCTTTCTTGATGCCTGGCTAGAAAGCCTGCTTACAGAAGCGATCAATGAACACCATCCCTTACTTCACACCGACGTACGAATGCGAGCGCAATGGGAGGAAGAAGACTGGCTGATGGCGATTGGCTGGACACAGGATAACACGCCGTTCCGAACCTGTTTGCAGTTAGAAGAAAATGAAGATGGCGAGTGCTGGTTCCTGCATGTCTTGCTACAGAATCGCACACAGCCTGAACAACTGTATGCAGTCACACAAGCGGAACCTAGCGATATGCCCGCTCCTCCTTACCCGGAACAGTGGCAGCCTTACCACTCCCGCATTGAAAAAGATATACGGAAAATCAGCCGCATCTTGCCATGGATTGAGGAGACATCAGATCGCACGCTTCGCCAGACCCTGAACAATGAAGAAGCCTGGCTGTTCCTGACCGAAGGCAGCGAGCAATTGATTGAATCTGGCATCTCTGTATTCTTACCAGCCTGGTGGGAACAAATCAAACAGATGAAGCCGCGCCTAAAAGCCCGAGTTGCCTCATCCGTAGGCTCATCCCGCCAATCCTTATTCGGCATGGAACAAATCATGGAGTTTGACTGGAAGCTCGCAGTTGGCGATGTTACCCTGTCCGAAGCGGAGTTCAGCGAGATCATCGAACAGAAAAAACATCTCGTCCACATCCGGGGCAAGTGGATTCAATTCGATGCTACCATGCTTGCCCAGCTGCAAGCTCTTATTAAGGAGGCTAGTACCGGGAGGGGGATGACATTCCGGGATGTATTAGAGAATCACCTCCTGCCACCGGAAGAGCCATCTTCTGACGGACTGCGAATCGACGTAGAGCTCAATAAACCCCTGCGCAAAATGGTCAGTCAGTTACTACAAACCTCTACCATTCCTGTGGTAGAATCTCCACGTTCTTTGCAAGGCGAATTGCGCCCGTATCAGCTTGAAGGGGTTTCCTGGCTTCTCTTCCTCCGACGATTCGGGCTGGGAGCCTGTCTCGCAGACGATATGGGACTGGGGAAAACGGTGCAGTTTATCTCGTATTTGCTGCATGTCAAAGAAACGGAGAGTACGCAGGCCCCTTCCCTGCTCATCTGCCCAACCTCGGTACTGGGTAACTGGCAAAAGGAGCTGCAGCACTTCGCTCCGTCCCTTAACGTGCATATTCATTACGGTTCCGCTCGAGAAAAAGGGGACGCATTCGTGAATGCCTGTAAAGAAGCAGACCTCGTGCTCACATCGTATAACCTGTCGCACCTAGACGAAGATGACCTGCATGCTATCTCGTGGAATACGATCTGTCTCGATGAAGCGCAAACGATTAAAAATGCGCATACGAAACAATCAAGCGCGATTCGCAAGCTGAGCGGACATCACTGTATCGCTCTGACCGGCACTCCAATTGAAAATCGGTTAACCGAGCTGTGGTCCATTTTTGATTTTATTAATCCTGGTTATCTTGGCAACCTGAGCACCTTTACCCGGCGCTTCGTAACGCCGATTGAAAAGACAAAAGATAAGGCATTGATTGAAGCCGTGCAGCAATTAATCCGTCCGTTCCTGCTGCGTCGTGTCAAAAAGGATCCAAAAATCCAACTGGATCTGCCTGATAAATATGAAACGAAGGAGTTTGTTTCACTAACCGTCGAACAGGCCTCTCTGTACGAAGGGTTAATTCAAGATATGTTCACCAAAATCGAGCAAGCCTCCCCAATGGAACGAAGAGGCTTGATTTTATCGACCTTAACCCGCTTAAAACAAGTGTGTAACCATCCGGCTCTATTTTTGAAGGAAGGAAAAAATCCGGACTGGCAGGAGCGCTCCCATAAAACCGAGCGACTTCTTACACTTGTAGATGAGATTCGGCAGGAAGGAGATCGCTGCCTGATTTTTACACAATTCGTCGAGACCGGACATCTCCTACAGGGGATTCTTGAACAAGAATTACAGCAGCCTGTTTATTTCCTGAACGGCAGCACACCAAAAGCGAAGCGGGATGAGATGATTGCTCGCTTCCAGGATGAGACGTTGCCTGCCGATGCGACATGTGGCATTTTTATTCTGTCACTAAAAGCCGGGGGTACGGGCTTAAATCTCACTGCTGCCAATCACGTCTTCCACTTCGACCGCTGGTGGAATCCAGCAGTGGAGAATCAGGCGACAGACCGAACATATCGCATCGGTCAGACCCGTCATGTTCATGTGCATACATTCGTAACGATGGGTACGCTAGAGGAGCGGATTGATGAGATGTTAACGCAAAAGCAGAACTTGAGCGAGCAAATCGTAGGCAGTGGAGAGAGCTGGGTCACAGAGATGTCCACCGATGAGCTGCGAGAGCTATTTGTCCTGCGCAAAGAATGGATTGAATAGATAAAATGGAGGTGCTACCCTTTGTTTTTCATGCAACGTGTGATGCGCTTTTTAGTCCCTTATAAGGGACTAAGCGCCTTACTAATTCTTGCCCTTATAATTGAATTAGCTTTCGAGACCTTGTTACCACTTAGTTTCAAATTCATTATCGACAACGCTATTATACCGGGTGATTATACAAAGCTAGTACTCATTCTCAGCGGCCTCTTGACCGGGGCTATTCTCGTTACGATTGCCGGAATCAGTCGAGATTTTCTCTCGGCACGAATGGGTACAGCCATTATACGTGATATGAATGTAACCATGTATGAACACTTACAAAAACTCTCCATGGACTTTTATGCCCGAACGAAAAGCGCCAACATCGTAGCACGTTTTAACTCGGATCTCTCTGTTGTCGAGAACTTCCTAATGCTCATTCCATACGGAATTTTGTCCGTGTTAGGCCTCGTTCTCAACGTAGTGTTCCTGTTCGTACTCCAGTGGAAACTTGCCCTGCTGGCTACAATTGCCCTGCCGCTCTGTCTGCTTGGCCCAAAGCTGCTCGGGACACGCGCCTCTGACAAAACACTGCTGCTAAAAGAAACACAGGCACAGATTGCTGAAGTCGTACAGGAGAATACAAGCGCTCAACCCGTTCTCAAAGCATTCAATCTAGAACGTTCTTCCATCCGTTCCTTTCATGCGCTCATGACTCGCTACACAAAAATTTCTGCGAACGCTCATTTTTTCACGTTTCTCGTAGACCGTTCGACGAATATCGGCATTATTATTCTCAATCTTATCGTCATTTGTTCCGGTTCGATCCTAGCATTCCAGGGGTATCTCTCGATCGGGTCATTGCTCGCCTTTAACGCGATCCTGCTTAGCATTAGCAACCTACTTGGCGGCATTACATGGCTGGCTCCCCAGCTGATTCACGCTACGGCAGGGATGCAGCGAGTAGAAGCGTTACTCGAAGAAGCGCCGATTCATGACACTGAGCTCACCCCTGCGCTTATGCCGCTGCGAAACGAAATCCGCTTTACAAATGTTACATTCGGCTACACACCAGATCATCAAAATTTGAAGCAAATCAACCTTGTCATCCCAAAAGGAAGCTACGCAGCCTTCGTCGGATCGAGCGGCTCCGGGAAAAGTACAATCATCAATCTTCTCATGCGGTTTTACGAACCGTCCGCTGGCGCAATTTCATTTGATGATGTGAACATTCACACGATGTCACTTTCCTCCCTTCGCTCCCAGATCGGCATTGTTTTTCAGGACAGCTTCCTATTTAATACGTCGATCCTGGAAAATATCAGGATGGGCAAACCGGACGCTTCTGACCAGGAGATTGAGGACGCAGCACGCGCAGCCGAAATTCATGACATCATTCTTTCATTTCCGGAAGGGTACGACACTTGTGTGGGAGAACGGGGGTCCAAACTTTCCGGTGGACAGCGCCAGCGCATTGCCATCGCCCGGGCAATTATTCGCAACCCTTCCATTTTAATTCTGGATGAAGCAACGTCTGCACTTGACCCAGCAACCGAGACGGCGATCAATCGTACTTTACAAATGCTAGCTCACAGCCGCACCGTTATCTCCATCACGCATCGTCTGGCGTCAGCGGAACACGCTGACTGTATTTTTGTCCTGCATCAAGGTCAACTAATCGAGCAGGGAACGCATCAAGAACTTTTGGCATTACCAGACGGTACATACCGGGATTCCTGGGACAAACAAAACGGCTTCCAGATGAGTGACAACGGCTTCCATGTAGAGATCAAGCCGGAAAAGCTTAGAAGAATTCCGATTTTATCTACACTGGATGATGAACTGCTTGACGAGATTTCCCACTACTTCGTTACCGAATCATATGCCAAAGATCGGATTGTACTAGAAGAGGGAGATTTAGGAGATAAATTTTATATCATCGTGCGAGGAAAAGTGGAAGTGCTAAAAAACACGGATAGCCAGGAACAAAAACGACTGGCATTGTTATCAGATGGTGATTTCTTTGGTGAGATCGCGCTCCTACAAAACGTACGGCGTACTGCATCAATTCGCTCGGTTACGCCAGTCATCCTGCTTAGTCTACGGCGCGAACTTTTCCAGCGCGTATTAAAAAAAGCCCCTCACCTGCAAGAAATGCTGCAACGGGATTAACGTCCCGTTTTTTTCTTTCTATCGTAATGAATTTCTGTAATCGAAAGCATCGGTTCTTTACCGGCAATCACAGCCTGAATTTTATGAGCGAATTCAGCTCGGACGAGATGCTTAAGAGGCTGATCGACATCATTATAAACTCGAAAAGCTTCCTGTGCCAGCAGATCCCATCGGTCGGCGTACCGCAGCAGATCATCCGGCATGACCCGCACCCGGTCTGTACCTTCTTCTGGAAAGCACTCAAACGGAACATCGACATTTAACGTGCCGTAATCATCTGTCAGCTGTTCACCCGGATAAATATCCCGTGCCGCCAGCTCGATCTCATACGCGGTCCCTACACAATTCGCATGAAAACTATGGTTGACGTATTTCCCAATGTCCCAGCACAAAATGTACTGTCCGTGCTGATTGCGGTACGAATATTTGAGCACATCCTTCTGGCGAAGCGGCTCAAGCGACTCTACGACTTCCGTCTCCAAAATTTGATCAAGATCGTCCAACGCCCAGGTGATTGTTCCTTTCGGGATGAATTTGGTCGCAAAGACACCGAATCCGATCTGATCGTTAATGTACCGTAGCTCTGTATCAGGATGCATCATAGTAAATTCCTCCATTTTTACTCGTTTCTCCACCATATTAAATAACAAGAGATAACGTGTAAATACCCCTGCATACAAAATCTTCATCGGATAAGAGCCCAAAAAGCCCTGCTGAACATTGTACAGCAGAGCTTTTCCTTACCTCTTCCCTTTTGTTAGCGTTACCGTCCATGTATTCTGATCCCATTCGATCACGTAACCAAGCACCTGTGCGATCTCTCGTCCCTGTGCGTACCCCGTTTCCCCAATCACAATGGTTGTTTGCAATATGCCTGCACCAAGCATCGCCTTCCCGTTCTCAAATCCGACCGTAACTCCGGCAGCATTACCAACTGCTCGTACTGGCAAATATGAAAGGTTGTCCCGAATAATGCCGCGCGCATCCAGTTTTGCTCCATTTATGATAATGCTACAAGTCTGCTCCTGATTGGTCACTGCACTTGCTGCTGGTTCCGGAATTACGACGACAGTCGCCGGACGTGCGGGTCCTTGTCCAGTCTGAAGCTGGCTGCACCGATAACCAAACGTCATCTCGAAATGTGGTGTATCCTTGAACGTATTAAAATCACCGCCCCAGGCAAATCCTTTCGACTTAAACACCCGCACTACTTGCTGCCATTCAGCACTGCTATCGTCCCACGTCACATCTTTCCCGTCTTTTGTGTACAAGGCGAAGTCAATCGCCAAACCGTAGTTATGGTAGGATTGTCCCCCTCTTGCATTCGTCACAATTTTCCCCGGTTTTGTCCGTCCTTGTGCATATAAATCGTTCTGTTCGGCTATCGAACGGTATCCTTGTGTGATGAGAACGTAGATCCCTTTCTGCCATAGCTCAAAAATAGCATCCCATGCTTTCTGTCGAACAGTCGGGTGTACATTCGCGTCATTTAAGCGAAAGTTTTTTTGTACAAGCCAATCCCATGTAATCGTCATATTCATCCTCCTCTTCCTTTCACAATATGCAAAGGAGTATCTGCCCGCGTCAACTCTAGCTTCCTCAAGCAAAAAAAGCACCTCTCTATCCCCAATATTGATCGTCGGAACAAGAGAAGTGCTTTCTATTTACTTACAAGTGTTCCACCACAGCCTCTCGACTTGATGTGAATCCGTATACTTCTGCATATAATGCCATCGTTTCTAATTCAAGTATGCGCAATGGAAGAGGAGGATGAGAAGAAAGAAGATGGCTCAGCCAGACGAAGAATCCGCCTTCAGCTTTACTCTGTGTAATGTACTCAAGACGGTTTACCTTATGGTATAAACTTTTACCAATAGCCAAAATCGTGAGACCATTCATGGCTGCGTCTACATTGCCTGTATAATACGCCGCCATCCGATCACATGTATACTCACAAGCCCGAGAATAGGCATTCCCGAGAAATGGGATCCACATCGCAGGCAAAATCAGCATGTTTTTCGTAATGTGTCGCTGCTTAATATGTGCCAATTCATGGGCCAGTACAAACTCTAACTCCGCTTCTTCCCCCGTCTCAATTAACTCAAAAATATCCGAGTAGAGCACAATAAAGTTCCTACCCAAAAGTCGGGTAGCAAAGGCGTTTAATACTCCCCCTTCCTGGATAACAAAAATATCCGGTATCGCGGAGATGCCCATCTTGCTACATAACTCTTCTGTTTTCTCATGGACGGAGGCAAATTGCTGCTTTGTAATTTTCACACCATTACTGCGAATACTCCCCATCATAATGCCATGGAACAACGTCGTGATAATAAAACCTAGTATGATATATAAAATACCGATGATGGATAGTATAAGAGAAAGGTAAATAAGAATGCTTACAACAAGTGAAATCGTAAAATATGTTTTCTCATTCGGATGTACCAGATTACCTTGCATACCTTACATCCCCCTTTACTTTATTATGAAGTAGCCATAACCTCCGTACCTTTTTTCCATTTCTGTAGACAGAATTTGAAGTTCCTGCGTAGTAAATTGCTGTTTAACCATTAAATTATCCATAGTTATACTCACCTTTCTCATCTAAGTATGTAAATATAAACCATTACTATTTTAAACTATATATACAGTAAAAGGTAATATACTAATCAAATTTTTTTCAAAAAAATAACGGAAAGCTCACATGCTTTCCGTTCTATTTAGTAGCTGATCTTGCTTTTACACAAAAACATCATATGCATGTATTTCCATCCAGTAAACCAGCCCGTGATTATCATAAGGTGCAGTTGAATTAAGTCGAACAAAACACGATGCATGCCCCTTATTAATCTCTTGCTCCGTTCCATTCCCAAACTGGAACCAGTCACTGTAGCCATCTGCATTCCATTCCAAGCCACCAGCAATACGCGGCAATGTAAATACTGGCGTTGTTCCTCCCGACAGCTCAAACTTCACCTGAACATGTACGTCTCCCCCGGAATTTTCATCGCAATACACAGCATAAAGACGCCACTTTCGTGTAGCTCCCGGCTGGACAGGTGGAACGGCATATCCGAATGGGCCATACACATTACTAGCCCGTGCCCATCCACCGTTTCTGCTTACTGTCAAAACTCCCTGTCCAGCCATCCCAAAAATTGGTCTTTTATGTACAAGTTCTACTCTCATAACGGATCCCCCCTTTTCTTTACTTAAAAGAAATCATATGCATGTATTTCCATCCAGTAAACCAGCCCGTGATTATCATAAGGTGCAGTTGAATTAAGTCGAACAAAACACGATGCATGCCCCTTATTAATCTCTTGCTCTGTTCCATTCCCAAACTGGAACCAGTCACTGTAGCCATCTGCATTCCATTCCAAGCCACCAGCAATACGCGGCAATGTAAATACTGGCGTTGTTCCTCCCGACAGCTCAAACTTCACCTGAACATGTACGTCTCCCCCGGAATTTTCATCGCAATACACAGCATAAAGACGCCATTTTCGTTTAGCCCCCGGTTGAACAGGTGGAACGGCATACCCGAATGGGCCATACACATTACCAGCTGGCACCCATCCACCGTTTCTGCTTACTGTGATTGCCTGCTGTCCAGCAAAACCAAAAATAGCTCTTCTGTGTACACATAGTGGTTTGAACAGGCGAGAAATAACAGCATCAATTTCAGTCGTCGAATACCGACATGCAACAAGTGCCTTTTTTATATCAGGAGCAAGTAAGGGAGGCTCTGTATATACAGCTAGCAGCACATTCGCCATTTCCTGAGCTGATGTTTCCGGGAATTTTCTCTTTATCTGCACAGCTGTTCGATCAGCAGGAATACCTGCCGCCTTTAGCGCCCGTGCCAGTTGTTCAGATGTAATCATGCCTGTATCTCACTCTCCATCTAGAATGCGCCCATAATCGCATCAGTTAATTCATCATCCGACACATCTGGAAATGCCCGTTTAATGGCTGGTGCTGTTTGCTCGATTGACATACCTTCTAGCCGCAAGTGTCTGGCTAATTTTCCTGCTGAATCAGGTTCGTCTCCAAACACATCGAATATAATATCTGCCAGATCATCATCTGTAAGATTTGGATACATATGAGTCAGAACAGGAGACGTTTCTTCCATTTTATATCCAGCAGCATGCAGGGCAAGAGCAAGCGTCAGTGGAAGCAACGAAGGAGGCTGGAATACATGAGTCAAAATAAACGCTTCATCAGCTATCAAAATATCAGGAAAAGCGAATCGTATTTTGCCTGCTGCTTCTATTACCGTATTTCCCTGCTTCTTAAGATCAAATGCAAGATCAAATGGTGTTTTCTGCTTCGATGGGATAAAAATCTCCATAGTACCCCACGGTCCCGTGCTATCTTTTGCCGTCGCCTGCACCCGTGCCGTATAAGACATCCCTTCCAACAACGTCAGGCCTTCAGTTAAAACTGTTTGCGTTATGTTCTTTTTTGCACTCCCTGCTACTTGATTCTCCTGTTTATCAACCAGAACAAAATTGTAAGCTTCCGCCTGATTTACCGGTTCCCATGTAACTGTTAATACATTATTTGTATAATCGAGGAATAAGTTTTTTGGCTGCTCAAGTAAGAAAATACTGGTATCGCACCAATCTCCTTCAAACGAAACTTGTTTGTTTTCATGTAAAATGGTTACAATCGCTTTAACTTTTACGGTGTAAAGAAGTCCAGGAACGATCTGGCTGTCCTGAATACGTATGGATGCTTCTGTGACACAACTCTCTTTCACACACGTACCTTGTTTCCACACTTGAATAACGTAGGAGATGTCCTCTCCAGCAATCGCGTTCCACGAGGCAAACATTGTATGCGTATGATCACAAGTAACTACTAGCGTAGAAATGGCAAGCTTTCTTCGTACAGCCTGCTCTGCTTTTTCTTGTGCTTGCTGTGCTCTGATGTATGCTTGGCTAGCACGTTCCAGCTCCAGCAAACTCGTAAATCCAAACAATGAAAGCAACCCGGTAGAAATACCTGCGATTGCCGCTACAATTCCCCCGACTCCTCCTGCTCCTGCTGCCCCACCAATTCCCTCTGCTGCTTCTCCACTTCCAGCGGCCGCTGCAGCCGCGCCTCCCGTGCCGCCTACAACAGAGGCAACTTCTGCACCTTCTGCAGCTAGCTCCGCTACTTCCGCTAGTCCTTCCGCTTCTCCTGCTAGTTCTTCTGCTTCTCCTGCTAGTTCCTCTACCTCTACTGATTGCTCTCCTTCTCCTCCAGTAGGCTCTTTTTCTCCCTCTACTTTGCGGCAGACAAGACTTGCAATTGTCTGGGAAGCAGCTTCTTTTAGTCCAGCTGCCAGAACAAACTTACCTAGTTGAACTGGATCTTTCAGCATCTGTTCCAATATAGAATCAAGATTTTTCTCCAAATTTTCTTTGATAAAGCTCTCAAATCCCGCTAAATTCATTTTTTTGGGCTTTTCAATGACAAGTGGAATATCGAGCGGAGCTTGAATTACGGGCTCTTTCTTACCAGTAATAAAAATTTCACACTTCACCTGTAATGGCAGTGGGAATCCCTGATTGGTATTCGAATTGGATGCCCCATCTTTCTTGATCGCTACAGAAAACTTCGTTGTAATTAGCTCTTTAAAGACCAGTTTGACGAGTTGCTTGCATCCCTGTCCGCTAGAAATCTTCTTGCTCATCTCTTCTATCCGACCTGCATAATCAATGGTGTTGGATGTGTGTTCCATTGGCCATTCAGTAATTCTAAATCCTTTCTCCTTGCTCCAGGCAAATCCTATGGAGGGCTGGGACACACCAAGAATTGTTCCAGGATACGTAACTTTTCCTTCAAATTGTCTGGACGTAGTATTGTAATCTAGATTCGCGGACGCAACATCTTTGTCAAACAACCTGATGCCCGCTTTCAACCCGAACTTCTTGCTAGCTCCCAGGGTAGAAATGTATACTTGTGGTCCTGTATCAGGCAGAAAATCAGAACCTGTAAACACGACAACGTCAAAGTCGAGCACACTGTGGGAAAACCCATCTATTTCTATTCCTTCTTTTGAAACAAGCGCCTGTATGGCAAACTGATGATCGTAAACCTCAATTACGCTATCTACATAAAATCCTTTTTTGTACTCTTTAGAAAAATACGTACCCGATACCGTTGAGTAATACAATCGACCCGATTTAAAAACAATTTTAAGAAAACCATCCGGCCAATTCTTTGTCTGTACAACCGTAGTAAAGAAATCATCAATTCCTAATCCCTTTGCCGCTGCATCTAGGCCGACTTCCACAATGGAAGGTACTCCGTTAATCAGCAATATGTATCCAGTAAGTACAACAGGTGATCTCCCATCTGATCCAGGCTGTCCGAATCCAACCTGGCCAAATAAACGGATATCTAGTGGTTCTTTTTGATTTTTAAATGTATACGCAACCGCAAGTTTTAGCTGGCAAAGCCGAATATTAAACATTCCGAGAGGACTTGTGATTTCGTTTTTTGTCTCTACAGAGAATGATGCCTTATCTTTCGTAACCGTTAGCGCACCACTAAATTCATACTTCTTACCATCTATTACAATGCTCATCATTCCTTGCAAATCAAATGCCCAGGCATTGCTCGGTTTATATAGGAGAGTGATCTGAGAGAAACGAACGATTTCGGTGTCTATAAGATAAAAATTCTCAATCGACGCATAAAACACAGTATTGGCCGATTCTTTTGCTAAATACGCATAAACAGCAATACAGGGAGGCTCCTGCTTGATGATGGGGATCAAATTAGTAAATAACTCACCTGTAAGCATAAGCTGTCCATATAGTGTGACCCCAGGCTGTACCGATATTACGTGCTTGTCATCCAGAGCTGGAACATTGATAATTTTTGCAAGTGCTGGCATCTCCTTTGCCAGCACTTGCAAAGAATCTGCCTTAAAAGAAGAGAGAGCAAAGCCTGCTTCTTTAATCTTCAGTACATTATCGATTTCCTTTAGATAGCTGGTAAGAGATGCAAATGTGAAACCATCAGCTAATCTAGCAGCTATAAAAAGTCCTTGTGGCTTATCTTTATCTGTTGTTTTTTTCACTACGAAACCAGCTGTACCAAATCGTGATGATTCACCAAACAACATAAATAGCTCTTGTGTTACGTTAATCAACAGGTTCGCCTGCTTGAATCCGAATACAGGAAAATCTGCTGGAAGCGTCTCAATCCCCCACTTCTCTTCTGAAGCCGTATGAGTTCCTGACCGAGTTAGCTGATCAGCCAGCACAGGAAGGGAAATCTGTTTACTGGTATCCGCCGTTAGACAGGCTTTTACTACTGTTTCCGTATTGGCTCCACTTCCTACCATGCAATGCACTTCAGTGGTGACTCCTGCCAGCTTTATTTTCCCGCCCATCACTACTTCTACCACGACACAAAAACACCTCCTGTAGGCTGATGCCCACACCGGGATTGAACACGGTCTCTTTCTTTAGCTATTTGCTGGCTTTTCTGGTTCATCCGCTGGTTTGGCAGGCTGCTGATCTGCTAGTTTCGTAATTTCCAGAGTAAGACCATCTATTGTAATTCCTTTAATCGGTGACCATTCGCGGTTAAATTCCGGCTCTGTCTGTCCCTCTGCTGTCTTCACGCTTCCAAACTCAAGCTTTACATTAAATTCTCCCGCTCCTGTTGAAAAGTTTAGCTTGTCTACAAGAATGGCAAAGTTCTTTACCCCTTCAGGCAGACTAGAAGTAATATCATCTATCCCAAATCTTTGAGAAGCCCAACTAACAAATTTCACTACAGCAAGTGGATTTATTTGCTGGCTTTTATCCTCAATCTCATCTTTATTGTAATGGAATTCATATCCTTTTTTTAGATCCGGAGGAATAGGAATTTGTGCTGAGATCGGTAATTTGATCTGCGCAGTTTTATCCGTTTCATCCCCAATAGTAATCGTTCCTCCTATATTTACCTGTGTGCTCATACTTTTTTCTCCCTTCTGTACTTTTGTATTTTGGTTAGGCTTATAACTGCTACTTCCAAACTCCTTACCTATAGAAAATAAAACCATAAGGAATAGAGCAAATTAGTATGGGCATCACCTCCTGCACGAAATGATTTAATATTGTGTAAAAACAGAAAATTTGGAAAAGGAAGGCTGAAGTGCGGTGAAATAAAAACGAAGTATATGATGTAGCTGTTGTTCCTAAGTAGTTATATTATTCATACAATATTATGATAGAGGTAAGAATATTTTCCAAGTCTTTTATTTCGATAAAATACGACACAATTATACAGCTTTTATGGATTATGGTCGAAAATCCTCGAAAAAAAATAACGGAAAGCTCATATGCTTTCCGTTCTATCCAGCGCCTCTTCCAATTGTTCAAATATCACAAAACGTGATTGACGAAAAATCTCTTTTCCGTGTAGAAACAACAAAATCGTTGGCGCGGTAAATACGAGAAATTCCCCTGCAATCGCAGGCGTTTTTTCAACGGATACCGCAACGCTTTTTACCTGCGAATATTTTTGAAGCAGCTTCTCTGTCTTCTCAAATACAACATCACAAACTCCGCAATTCGCCATTTTAATAAACACTAAACTTATTTCGTGGCGCTCTATGTGTGCTTTTATCTCGGATAGCTTGATATATTCATCCATGTTCGCTCATCACCTTTATGCTTGTACTCCGATACATCCCCAACTATGCCCCGAAAATCTGTATAATCAACACACTTAACATTAATACTTACTTTTCCTCATCCAGCTTTGCATTTCGTTCCGCCTTTAGTCGTTTAAACGTCTCAATCGTATTCCTTACAATAGCCTTTACCGCCTCTTTTTCTTCAGGAGAAAATTCGTTATATCCATCATATAAAGCAATATTAAGTTCTGGATCAAAAATTAAATCTGCCTGTATAGTAGAGTCAAGGGAAGCAAATTTAGTTTCTTCAGGAAGATAACCAGCCGCAGCCATAAGGTGCTCTACTGTAACATCGTTAAAAGCCCTAGAAGCTAACTTATTTATGATTTGAGCACTTGGTGCTGTTTGGATTAATTGACGCATAAGACGAGATATATATCCTGGATCAACCCCTGAGTCCAAACCGAACTTATTAATTGATCTATTTCCTTTTGCTAAATGAAGAAGCTTAGCAAATTCTGCTTTATTAAACTCCATTGTCTACTCCTCCTAATTTAAAGTAATTTTACATTAATTAATTGCTTGTAGACAATGAAATATCCAAAAAACCGTTGTCTATTAACAATAATTTTATTGACTGTTGTTTGCAGACATGGTAAATTTTTATTGCGAACAGACAACGATTTTGGAGGTGAAAAACGATGCGAGTGGATATTGATGCAGTAATCAACCTAGCTAAAACCAAAGGATGGAGCACCCCTGAACTTGCCAGTAAAATCGGAATAAATTACTCGTATTTATTCCGTATATTAACGGGCGAGAAGAAGGGCGGTGCTAAGTTTTTAGGTGGAATATATCACCTATGTAAAAATGAAAAGTTAAATATAGATGATTATATTCTTTTAGATTAATCATTGTCTGCGAACAATGAAAAAGTATGGATACTAACTGATTTGTAAAAACGATAGGAGGAAAGGATGAATCCGTGTGACCGTGAAAAATTGGATCGAACTAATGTCCAACTTGCTGATGCTGGAGCAGGTAGCTGAGCAGCAACGGATAACAGGGAAAGTAGTAGCCGCACTAAATTGGAATGTAAGAATGCAAGAAGTGCTAGAGCGCACAGCTGCATATGACATGTCACTAATGAATGAAGAACAAAATGCAGCGTATACGGAACGGCTACAGATGAACCGAATGATGTTGGACATGAAAAAAGCTGCCCTGTGCGGGAACACAGTAACAGCTACATAAAGGTTTATTCATTAACGAAATCGTACCACATGGATGGTATGGCAGCAAGGCATTCGAATTTCAAGCAGGGACTTCTACAATCAATCGTTTCTGTTCTTCTTCTAGGCACCAAAAAGAGGATGTTTCAAAGGTCATAAAGTGACTAGAGAAACGTCCTCTTTAGTTAGTGACTTGCCACCGGACGTTAGCTATCCGTTTACTACCCCGTACAGCTGCTCACTTACATCCAGGTGATTCGTATTAATATACGTTAAATTCTCAATCAGATCTTTCGTCTGTGCCCGGTGCGTTTTGCGTGCAATCGCCCGCTCCGGTGCAGTTTTAAATAAATACTTTTCTTCCTCCGTCTCCGGGATAACACCCGGAATCGGCATCGGTTTCCCCATATCATCTACGGCCACAAGCGTCTGGAACGATACCGCCGCAATCCGGCGTTCCCCTGTCATCAAATCTTCAGCGGTAGAGCGGATGAATACTTCCATTGAAGTCCGACTTGTCCACGTAACATACGCAACCAGGCATATGGAATCCCCTACACGTACAGGGGAGAGAAAATCTACAGAATCCGTAGACGCTGTTACACATGGCCGTCTCGCATGACGCGTAGCGGACAATACCGCCACCTCATCAATTAACTGCATCAGTCGGCCCCCGAACAGCGTGTAATGGTGTTGCGTATCGGGTGGAAGTACGATATTTGCTTTGACGCAACGCGAAAGTTTACTTGGCTTTGCATTCATTATGTATCACCTCATCGTTGTTATTGTTTGTATTATAACAGATGATTTTTATCTTGTATTGTTATAATTCAGATTAAAGCGTTTACAACTGTAAAAAAAATAAAAAAAGCATGGACAAAATCAGGCTGCAAGCCATCATTTCGTCCATGCTTTTCGGAACAATATTATTCGACAATCAATTTTCCAGTCATTTTATCGTGACCACTTCCACACATCACGGAACAGTCATATTGGAACGTACCGGCCTTATCTGCGACAAACTCTGCGCTTCCGTTTCCTTTAATGTTCACCTTATAGTCTGGAATTTCGAAACCGTGTCCACCGTCGTCACTCATCAAGGTGATTTTTACCTTGTCCCCTTTTTTCACGCGGATTTCTTTTTTATCAAACTCAAAATCTTTTGCCATGACTTTTACTTCTACTACTTTTCCAGTAGGAGCCTGATTATTCGAAGCTTGCGCAGCTGGAGCAGGAGTCTGATTGCTCGGAGCTGACGTAGCAGGTGCTGATGCTTGACTGCTTGATGATGTTGTAGCAGGTGCCGAAGAACTGTCAGCTTGTTTCGTACTCGTTCCACAAGCACTTAACATGGAAGCTGTTACGATAGAAGTCGCAAACAAAACAACCATTTTCTTTTTCATGATCGTATTCCTCCCCATTCCAGTAATGAAATAATCTATACGTATTTGTATCACACTAGTATTTTATCACGGAAATCTGAAATCAAACTGAAAAAACGAGGTTTAGATGACGTTTCACCGCTTCAACAGCTGCTTCAACGCAATCAGCCTCAATGATAATGGGCTCTTCTATATACGTTTGTTCCATATATTTATATCGCGGATCATAATAATACTCAATTAATAAGCGAATCGCCTCTTCATATTCATCGTTCAGAAGGTGACGTTCGATTTCCGCTGCTACCGGAGTATGGATTCGATTCTTTATTTTTACGAACGCCTCTAGGCACTGCTCCTTATGCTCCTCGGGACGATATTCTTCCATAATAATCCGCACACGTTCATGAAGCGGCAATTGTACGATGATATGTATGCCGCTGATTTTAGCTTGCATAACAAACTCAGGAAGCAAAATTTTACCGATTCGTCTACTTTCCGCTTCCATAACTACATAGGGAGCATCGGCCGCCTCCTCAAGCTGACTCAATAATAAAGAATCGAAAGACTTTTGATTATTCGATTGTAATCCAATTTCCCCGAAAATCGAACCCCGATGCCCGGCCGCTGCTTCCAGGTCAAGGATCGGGTAGCCCTGCTCTTTTAAGCGGTGAAGAATATACGTTTTCCCAGAACCCGTATTCCCTCCCAGAACAACCGCACGTGGATGAAAATCGTATTGCGAAAGCCTTTCGACTACCCATTTCCGATAGGCTCGCACTCCTCCAGCCAGGCGGAAAGCACGTATGCCCATAAGCGAAAGCAACGTCGCCGTTGTTTTACTTCGCATACCTCCCCGCCAACAAAAAACAGCTAGTTGAGAATCATACTGCTGAAATTGTTTAATAAACCGAGGAAGCTTACTTGAAACGATTTCTAACCCGCGTTCCTTCGCCGCATCCACACTCACTTGCTTATAGAGTGTGCCGACTTCAGCCCGTTCCGTATTATCAAAAATAGGAATGTTCACACTCCCCGGAATGGTAGCTTCTGCAAATTCCGCAGGAGAACGAACATCGACTAACATAAGCTCCCCTCTGGCATGGCGTTCGAGTAATTCCTGGATGTTTAGATCTTGAAACAAAGCATTGCGCCCCCCATCACAAAACGGTTATGCGTCCCGGATTTTCATCCGTCACATATCCAATCCGTTTCGCTTCAACGCCAGCATGCACCAATGCTTCTAACAGCTTCTCCGCGTCTTGATTCGCAACCGAAATCAATAATCCTCCTGAAGTGACCGCATCGCATAAAATATACCGTTCGATCATGTCGAGGTCGTCTGCAAACTGCACCGAACTTTCAACATGTACAAAATTATTTTTCGTACCTCCAGGCATGCATCCGCTCTCAGCCAACTCACGTACACGAGGCAAAATCGGTACGTTAGATTGTTCAATGGTAATCCCAACCTGGCTACCTTTTGCCATTTCCAGCGCATGTCCAAGCAGGCCAAAGCCTGTAACATCTGTACATGCATGTACGGTATACTTCGCCATTGTTTCCGCAGCCACTTTATTCAGTGTCGTCATAACCTTCGTGACACGTTCAATCTCCTCTTCGTTAAGACGATCATTCTTAATGGCTGTTGTCAAAATACCGACCCCAATCGGTTTTGTTAAAATCAACTGATCTCCTGCCTGGGCATTCGCATTCGTTTTCACGTGATCTGGATGAACGAGCCCCGTTACAGCAAGACCAAATTTTGGCTCGTTATCATCGATCGAGTGACCGCCAACAAGAGTCGCTCCGGCCTCACGTACTTTTTCAGCCGCACCTTGCAAAATTTCCGCCAGAACTTGTTTGTCCAATTTGTGGATAGGAAAGGCTACGATATTCATAACCGTAAGCGGCTTTCCTCCCATTGCATAAATATCACTGAGGGCGTTTGCTGCCGCAACCTGTCCAAATGAATACGGATCGTTCACAATAGGGGTAAAGAAGTCGAGTGTTTGCACGAGTGCCAGATCGTCTGAAATCTTAAATACTCCAGCATCGTCACTCGTATCCAGACCAACAAGCAGATTGGGATGCGGCTCGGTCTTAGGTAAACGCTGAAGTACTTGCGCCAAATCCATAGGACCAATTTTACATCCACAACCTCCCTTCGTTGATAAGGCGGTTAACTTCAGATTATTGTTCGTCGACATAACAGATCTCCTTTTTGCATCATAACGTGCATAAAATTCCGATGGGTACACCTTAATAGTACACCAGGAAGATCTTTCTTCGCAAAATACGACATTTAATTGATTTACGCAAGCTTATCGTAAAAATATGATCAATTTATGATCATTACGTAAAAAGTCCTCCCTTTCCTCATGATGGATACATAACCAATAACGGCCTAATGTTCTCCCCGTAATTTTTCGTTATTGTAAAAATGTAAGTTGAAATTAAATGAGTGCCTAATCTGGGAAACCAGAACGGGGGAACCGTTTCTTGGGGTGAAATCGCAATTGCGATCGGGGAGCCTTTCAACCGAACCCGGCAGCTAACCTCGGCGGCATACGAAAGGGAGAATTTTTCTTTATGTTTAAAAAAGTCGTTTCTGTTGTCGTACTATCTAGTGCTTTCGTGACAGGTATGTGCAATGTAGCTATTCCGAATGCAAGCGCAGCAACCTATCACCATTCTCACCACCGCTCTCACCACCACTCTCACTCTGCAATCCCATCGTCTACAACGGCCTCACAGGGGCAGCAGGGACAGCAGGGTCAACAAGGACAACAAGGACAAGGAGAGCAAGTTGCAGCTTACGCGCAGCAATTCCTCGGTGTTAACTATACACACGGGGGACGATCTCCACAAACTGGCTTTGATTGCTCAGGATTCGCCTATTATGTATACAAACATTTTGGCATTACCTTATCTACAGGACCAGCTGGCCAATTGCAACAAGGGACACAGGTGAGTAAGTCGGACTTGCAGCCAGGAGACATTGTATTCTTCAGCTCCGAGCATTCTCACAGTGGTTACCATGAAGGAATTTACATCGGGAATAATAAATTCATTCATGCGGTTGCTCCGGGAAGACCTGTCCAAATCACCAACTTAGACTCTTCCTGGTATACACAACGCTTCCTAGAAGCTCGACGATATTTATAGGACTTAGGACACAGCAAACCGCTATCTGATAAATAATCAGGTAGCGGTTATTTTGTTTGATCACATCAAACACAATTGCCAGTCCCAACGCTTTTTCTTACGCGGCCTTTCCAAAACGACAATAGAATAGAATCTTATTTACGTTCTATATACAATGTGCTGATCTGTCCAAAGTTATCTTACATAATCCTCCACTATATTCTCTCCTCAAAACATCCCCTTCATAAATCTCCCAAGTGTAACAGTTCTTCCAGCATAGTTTCTCCCGAATATAGTTTTGGCAATTTCATCATAATATACCGATTCAGCCAGCGGTTTAGTTCACCAATATCTGGCTCCGTACCGTCAAGTTTATCCTGTGTCATTTTGCACTCAGCAGCCATTATCATCTCATTTATCTGACTGATAATACTCCGATCGCTTGTGACAGTATATGAAACGGACGTACAGTTCTGCACATACTTGTCAATAATAGCTTTATCCGCCCCATCTCCTAACAAGTTTTCAGCTATAGCATGAACAACGATATCATCAAACTGTTTGAAGTCATCCTTTCTAAGACCAAACAGAACAAAGTTGTATCTTGTCTTATTATTCATTACCAGCACACATTTGCGGCGGTTCCATAAAAACAAATGCGCATGCCACGAATAAAGCGGATCACGATTTATCGGCTTATCTCCCGATATATCAAATTTTAGTTCACTAGCTAGTTTTTTCGTGCATTGAATTGTCAGCATAAATGAATCAACTCCCATATCCATCCTTCAAATATAGCCTTACCACGCACTCCACATGTGATATGATACAGTAAAAATTTGCTCAATGAGGGAGCATCTTTGCCCGATTTACTTCTATGTATGAACATACGATAAATGCGGCTTTAGAAGAGATATAAATGTTGTTTCAAAATAGTTTGCAAAGGAGCAAGGGAATATGAGATATCGTCGTCTCGGAAAAAGCGGACTTGAAGTATCGGTATTAGGATTGGGTACAAATGCATTTGGAAAACGAGCTGATCAAGAAACTTCAATCAAGATTATCCATCATGCCTTGGACAGTGGTATCAATTTCATTGATACGGCTAATATTTATGCTAACTCTGAATCAGAGAGAATTATTGGACAGGCTCTGGATGGAAAGCGATACAACGTTGTGTTAGCGACAAAGGCTGGATTAGTGAGAGGAACAGGGCCGAATGCGAGTGGTTCATCTCGCTTTCATCTTCAGCAGGAGTTAGAAGACAGTCTTAGACGTTTAAAAACGGATTATATCGACCTGTATCAAATTCACACATTTGACCCGTATACTCCACTTGAAGAAACGTTGCGTACTTTAGATGATATGGTTCGTTCAGGGAAGGTTCGTTATATTGGTGCATCTAACTATGTTGCATGGGAGTTAATGAAAGCATTAGGTATTAGTGAATGGAAAGGGTTTGCCAGGTATATTTCAACTCAAATTAGTTACTCTCTTGCGGATCGTACACCTGAAAATGAACTCGTTCCTATGTGTGTAGATCAAGGTGTCGGTATTATTCCGTATTTTCCACTAGCTGGAGGGATTCTAACCGGAAAGTATCATGAAAAAGAGACGGTACCTGTAGGTTCTAGAGCAAATACCGATCCTAACTTCAACAGATTTCTTGATGATAGAACCATTACACTTGGACAAAATGTAAGCAAGCTGGCCGCCGAACACGGTTATACTTCCAGTGCGATTTCGCTGGCATGGCTCATGGATAGACCCGCTGTCTCAACAGTTATCGTGGGTGCTACACGTATCGAACAACTGGAGGATAATTTGAAAAGCGTAAACATGAATCTCGATTCAGAAGTAACAAAAGAATTGGATGAACTCAGCAATCCATTTCGTTACGGTAAACCATTTGCTTTTTACCGTTTACCTTAATGAATTCGTATCACCGGAGGGTTATTACGGCGATTTTTGGTCATTTAAGGATTCTATCCCATTGCCATGCGGCAAGATCCCTTTATTGTTCAAAAAAGCTTTTAGACAATTGAACAGAATCCATTTTTAAAAAAAGACTGATTAAAATGGATTCTGTTTTTGTTTTCTCTATTCAATTTTTGCAAAAAAGATTGTTCATGATTAAATAAGACTCAATTTAACGCTGTCTTTCTCATGAATTTGAAGGAAATAATTACTGTATTTTATTTTTATAAATCACTTTATTGACATCGTGCCTTACCGTTTTGTGACCATCTTTAATACCTTTCCCAATCGCTATAAGCATAACGTCCAAGTACCTCTCAGAAATATGCAATGTCGACTTTAGCTGTTCCGAATCATACCCTGACATTGTGATGGTCTCAAGACCCGCTTCGTTTGCCAATAAAAGTAATGACATGGACGCTAGGCTTGCATCTCTTGTTAATTCAATTGTTAAATCCTCTTTTGATTTATTCGCGTAATAATTTATGGCAGCACTCGCCAGATAATCTCTCAGTGACGCATCAAAAAAACCTTTTTGAAACCCCTCTTCATGTATATTTATGATATTTTCCTTCTCAAAAGCTTGATAATCCCCCAGTACAACAATTAATGCGGACGCTTCTGTTACTTGCTGCTGGTTAAAAGCTATCGGTAATAATAAATCCCGTAGATGTGGATCGTCGATGATTAGGTACCGGGTTGCTTGTATATTATTTCCGTTAGGTGACTTACTTGCACTTTCAATCAATGAAGCCAACATTTCTGAACTGACTTTATAATTTGAGTCGTAATGCCTAACTGAACGTCTTTTTTCTAAAATTTCTCTTACACTCATTGTATTCACTCCAAATGTTTTATTTGCTGCACCGTCGATTATAATGGACAATAATACACGAGAAAATAACGCACAATAATGTGGTATAGCCACCTTTAAGTGCCTATTTAGGAGGAATAAAGAATGAGCAGTCAAAACACTGGAATCAATATTTTCATGAATACTGTAGGTGGAAAATGGAAATGTTTAATTCTCTTTTTCTTGAGCCAAAAATCAATGAGAACGAAGGAATTTTATGAACTAATACCGAGCATTACTCAAAAAGTCTTAACAGATCAATTAAAGCAGCTGGAAAGGGATGGGCTTGTCCGAAGAGAAGTATTTAAGGAAGTACCGCCAAAAGTAGAATACAGCTTAACGGAGTTAGGTAAATCGTTTGTCCCAGTATTAAACACAATGTGTGCATGGGGTAATAATTATGCGGTTGTAAGAGGCATAGATAGAGAAGAGCAAATCTGTTGTAATCATAAATAAATAGAAATCTTAATTTGGTGGCTAATCAACACGCTTGCCATCAAACATCATTTTTTGCTCAAATGGAGCTATCAGCGCAATCAAGGTATAGGAGTAACCGAAATCACCGCATCTTTCCGAAAAAGCCACTAGTTCCTCGGTAGTTTCAGTCACCACCTTCAGCATGTAGTTGTACTCTCCACTGATCCGGTACATATCCGTCACCTCGGGCGATTGCTTGCAGAATTCAATAAAGGCGGAGCATTTCTTCGTCCGGAACATGACGAAAGCAGTCGTGTTCTTGCCTAGCTTCGCCTGAGAGATGGCAGCATGATACCCCGTAATCACACCTTGCTCTTCTAACCTCCTTACCCTCTCTTTTACTGCAGGCTGCGTCATCCCAATGATCCTCCCAATTTCCACCATCGAAATGCGAGCATTTTCGTGAAGAAGATGTAAAATTTTGTAGTCTACCTGATCCAGATGAATCATCCTTTCATTTCTTTAAGTAAATACGCCAAATTAGCTTGAATATGTAAAGCAATATAGAAGAAATAACTTTATTTATCTATGTAAACTATAGAATTATTTACGTAATATGTCACTAGATCAATACTTGTCGCACCCGCGCGGGAATCGACAAACTAACACCCATTATTCTTCGTTTAAGGAGTGACGCTATTGTCTTACTATAAAGTGATTTACTTACTTGCCCTGGGGGAGTTCATGGTGGGCACTACCGAATCAATTGTCACCGGAATTATCGGTATGATTGCAAAGGACACGCAAGTCCCACTCTCACTCGCCGGGCAATTGGTAACCGGTTTTTCTTTAGCGTTTGCCTTCGGTTCACCGCTGGTAATCGCTTTTACGGCAAGTATGGAGCGAAAGAAACTACTTATCACAGTTCTTCTTCTCTTCATCGCTGGCAATCTGCTCGCATTTTTCAGTCCTAACTTTTCTGTTTTGATGGCTTCCCGAATCCTGCTCGGCTTAAGTGGAGGCGTCTATACCGTGGTAGCGCTTGCTGTCGCTGCTAACCTGGCTCCGCCCGAGAAAAGGGGGAGTTCGATTGGGATCATTCTCATGGGCTTTAGTGTCTCGCTAGTTCTAGGGGTACCTGCTGGAACTATAGCAGGCGAAATGTGGGGCTGGCGTTCTGTTTTCGCCATCATTGCGGCATTAAGTATCATCCCTGTTCTCTGCATTTCGCTGTACCTTCCCAAACTGTCAGGGCAGAAAGCCATCCCTTTGCGGACACAGCTTGCTTCTCTCAAAAACAATAGGATTCTTACAGCTTTGCTGACTTCGTTCCTTTTTGTGACGGGGTACTCAACAGTCTATACGTACATTACGCCGCTTTTGCAAACTACTTCCGGGATGTCGACAGCTGTTGTCAGCACGACGCTATTATTGGCCGGTGTAGCCAGTGCAGTAGGGTCACGTATAGGAGGATTTGCTACTGATAAATGGGGAGTACGACCTACGCTTTACATAAGCTTATTCCTCCATGCAGCAATTTTGATCATCCTCCCCTTCATGGCGCAGCTTATTTTTGGTGCCATGATTACGACGATGGTTTGGATGTGTGCCGTACAGATGACCGTGCCTGCCCAGCAATATTATCTGATTACCTTGTCACCTCAGTCGTCCGAAATTGCGCTAAGTGTCAATACTTCCATCTTCCAATTGGGATTGGCCGCAGGAGCAGGAGTGGGGGGCCTGATCTTGAATCATTATTCGGTTGCTCCTCTCGGTTGGGTTGGGGGAGCGTCGGTGTTTATAAGTCTTTTTCTCGTCTGGTTGTCCTTCTCATCAGAGAAAACTGTCACACCAACAACAGTCATATCAAAATAAGAAAACAGTCAGGGGGAAAACGCCCTGACTGTTTTTTTTGTTAGGATTTTAAATGGAATGGCACTTTAACGATTATGATATCCTCCCGATTCAACAACGCGCGTTCAATAAAGTAAGCGGCCTGGTTATGAAGCATCCGGTGCCATGTTTTTTTAGTAATAAAGATTGGGAGAACAACGGTGATTTCATATTTCCCATCGACACGCCGTTGAACCTGGTCAATAAAGCGAAGCAATGGATTTTTGATGCTTCGATAACGTGAATAAAAAGTTTCCAGGCGAATCCCAGGATTCCACGTTTGCCATTTTCCCCTGAACTTCTCATCTTCATCTTTATCAATGGACACATGAAACGCGATAATCTGCTCGGGCGGGCTGGATTCTAAGGCATATTCGATCGAATTGCGCACGACTTGATTGATTCCACCTACCGGAACGATCATCAGCGTACTCTTTAGATGTAGCGGGTGATCGATATCCATCTTTAACTGGTTAGCAACGCTTACGTAATGCCTTTTAATGCTAAACATCATCCATACAAGAATCGGAATAATAATGGCGATCGTCCAGGCACCTGCGGAAAATTTCTCCACAAGAGAAATAATTACAACTGAAAAGGACATAATCGCGCCCAAACCATTGATAAATACCTTCGATTTCCACCCTGAAGGCTTTTCCATCCTCCACTTCTTAACCATACCTAGTTGCGCGATCGTAAACGAAAGAAATACGCCGATGGCATACAACGGAACCAGACTATCGGTCACAGCATCAAATCCAATGATTAACAGAATCGACATGAGTGACAGAACCATAATGCCGACATTAAGTGAAAGTCTGTCACCCCGTGTGGAAAACTGTCGGGGCATATAGCCGTCCTGTGCCACGATGGCAGCCAGAAGTGGAAAGCCCGCAAAGGCTGTATTGGTAGCCAGAAACAGGACAAGCGCTGTCGAAATTTGTGTCGAATAATACATCCAGGAATACCCAAACAGGTTGGAGGCAATCTGAGAAAGAACGGTTGGATTCCCAGTTGGACTTGGTGCAACTCCATATAAATTGGCCAGAATTGTAATACCCATAAACATGACAAACAACAAAATCCCCAAGTATAAGAGCGTGGTTTTCGCATTCTTCACCGTTGGGTCTCGAAAGACTGGAGTGGCGTTGGAGATCGCCTCTACACCTGTCAAAGCCGAACAACCCGATGAAAAAGCGCGCAGCAGAACATAGAGGGTAACTCCCTGTGGAATGTGCGCCGGCATCGGAATGGAGGTGGAAGGAATGCCATGCACGACAACCTGATACAGGCCAGCAAGTAACAAGGCAAAAATATTAAAAATAAAAAAGTATGTCGGAAAGGCAAAAACTGTACCAGCTTCTCGAACCCCTCTCATATTAATAAAAGCGACAATCAGAACGCCTAGCACAGAAAGCTCAACATTCCACGGTATTAGATTCGGAAAGGCGGATGTAATGGCAGCCACTCCCGCTGTAGCGGATACAGCTACTGTTAACGTATAGTCGACGAGCAGCGCAGCGCAGGCAATCAGCGCCATCAGCGGATTAAAGTTTTCTTTCGCTACCGCATACGCCCCGCCTCCTTTTGGATATCCATTAATCACCTGACGATACGAAATAATCAGGGTAAAGAGGAGAATCAAAATGACCAGTGAAACAGGAAGACTAAACCACCTGGCAGCTGTTCCATAAGCAACAAGCGCAATTAAAATCGATTCTGTCCCGTACGCTACCGAGGATAAAGCATCGGATGAAAGGATCGGCAAAGCCATCCATTTCGGCATTCGCTCTTCCTGCAACGCTTCTGTTGACAGCGGGCGGCCGAATAAAAAATGTTTGATTTTCATCCCGTTTTCCACTCCAATATAATTGATTGGTTCCTCCGCTCTCGAATTCGAGATTAGGCCGACCTTTTAGTTATTTCATGTGACTTATTATAAGCAGATTATTTTAAAAAAACACTATCAATAATTCGGCTCCACGATGACCAGATTAGACTTTGCTACACAGCATATCCTACGCATCCAGGTACTTTTCTTGCGCCTTGACTTCTCTCCCCTCTCAAAATAAAGTAGGGATAAGAAGATGCACGGGAGGAATAATAATGAACGAACTATTGCTCCAGCAAATCTTGGAGGAACTCAAGGGCCTCAAAGATGAACAACAAGGATTGCGACAAGAAATTATAGATACCAGAAAAACAATGGCGACTAAGGAAGATACATCTGATATCAGACAAACGATGGCAACCAAAGAAGATGTATCTGATATTCCTCTTATCAAACAAGCTGTGGCAGAAATTAATGAGCGCACGAAAGTCATTGAGCAATCTGTACGGCACCTAGAAGAGAATGAGCCGGCTGATGTATTAGCTATGCTTGACCGCATCGATCAAAAATTAGAAGAAAAAGACTCGGAAATCACCGTTCTCAATAACCGTCTGTTTAAGGTTGAATCAACTGCTGAACGATTAAGGAAACAATAAAAAATGTGCAGCCCCTCAATAAAGGTCGCTGCACATTTTTTTATGTTGCTTTCAGTTTGTAGAGAAGAAAACTAAACCCAAGCGTTACAAGCGAAAAGATCACCGCTATACTTGAAAATGCAAGGACATAGGCGTTGTATTCTGCAAGTTGAACAATCATCTTATAGCTGTTCACATGCAGAAATCCTGCAACAATGTTAAACACAACAAGCAAGGCGAAAATCATGACGAGTCCTCTTGCAGAATTTTGGATATCCGCTTTGCTTAACGCAACGTGGGAAGAAATGCTGATAGCCAGCACAATAAACAGCCAGAAGGAAGGAGTCACCAGGTTATGCAGAGTAAAGATACTCTTACTTATCATCATCACTGCTTCACCTATCATTTTTAACACATTGATATCTACCGTCTCTACAGATATATGCTGATGAATTTGGGCTTTAAAAGTGGCATACGATTGAGGCACAAGAAGATACATGCCTACTATTAAAGAAGCAATTCCACTAAAGATAGGCCCTAACCCAATAAAGAAGTTGCCGACTTGCTGATAAACGCTGGCTGGATTGTATTGATGCTCAACATAGCCAAGCACACCATCTGGACTGTTGAGTTGCAGGAGCTTTACCTTTGTTACCTTGTGTCCCCATAGGATACACTGGATAAGATGTCCGATTTCGTGAATCGGTGTGCCTATCCATGCGGTCAGGATCACTCCTTTTCGCCCCAACGCTCGAACCAAATATGTATTTGAGTATTTTTCTAAATATCCTAAAAGGAAACCAATAATAATAAAAACACCTACCAAATAAAGCATTTCTACAAAGCTTATCAGGAGGGTGTTGATAAATGATAATGCGATATTCATTGAAATCTCCTTGTCATAATGCCGTGCTGTTTAAGTAATCTTGCTCCGACTGCTGTTGCGCCATGAATCAGCATTTCAGGCATTAATAATCTCTCGTCGTCAATCGGACACGATTTTCCCCACTACTATACCATATTTGATTTGCATGAACTATTGAAACTTGGGTAAACAAGAAGCACCTGCCAATTTATCCGACAGATGCTCTATACATACTTGCTTTCCATCCTTTAAATATAGCTTTACCACGCACTGCGCAAGGGAATATACCAGGATTTTCAACTGTTCATTCTATGTCAAAAATACATCAAGTTACAATCCATTTATGACCATCCCCTAAGCTGCTAGTTAGGGCTGTTCTAACATCTTGAGCATTTTGTGCAGTATTACTCACTTCTATTACCGAAACTGTCTGCTTGGTGCCAGATTTATATTGAATTTCAACTTTGTATACTTGTCCTATTTGTCTAGAATCTAGGTGAAATTTATCAGAGGTGTAAAGACTGTCTTTTGTTCTCATGATCGTACTAATGTCAATAATTTCATTGATGATATCATCTTGAATTTCAGATTTTTGTTTTGTATTTGTTGTTCCCATATTTCTTCCTGCTGGTCCTTGTACATATGGCATTATTGATCACCGCCTTATTTTTTGGGAATTGTTTATCAACCCTGTCCGTTGTATTCAACTTTGGAAGTTACACCAATAATTTGCGGGCTGGCATTACTTGGACTGGAGAAAGTAATAGTTGTAGTGTTATTTCCGTTTTCTACAGGTTTTAAAGAAGCAATTCCATCAATACTAAAACGGAACCCGAACAAGTCTACCCAATCGATATCTGCATCTGCATTCGTTTCGAATTGTTGTTTATACACTTCTGTTGATACAGTAAGTTGGATAACAGGCTTGTACATAACTAAAATAGATTCAGGGATTAGATGAAGACTTCCACTTACCCCAAAGAAACTATCATTAGTTACCCCAACAGCTCCCTGCACAATTTCCACATTAGGGTTTACAAAACTTGCATTATACCATGTTCCTCTACTTATTTGATACGCTTGAAGTCCAACAGCTGTAAATCTTAGTTCGTAGTGTGCATCTGTTATGATCCTCGATGTATTTATATTCACTGATACGCTGGTTGAAAAACAATCATGGTGTACCTTTGTGTCATAAACAGTTTTCCAGGGACTTTTAATTACAGAATCTTTGTTAATTCTTACATCAAAATCATATTCATTATTCGAATATTGATCCCAACGCACCTTGTCCTTGGCTAAATCACCATTAATAGTGATTGCAGGTACTTGTATAGCAGCCCCTCCACGACTTATAGGCATAGTATCTTTAGACAGGTTATTTATAGCATCACTTAAACCTGCATCTAAACTTTTTAATATCTTTGCAATTTCATCGTTGATTTCTACCACTTTTGCCTGTAAATCATTCATCTGGCCACCGACGTATTGTCCACCAAATGGATCATTTAACCATTCTGAAAATGTTTCCTGAGGTGTACCGTCTGATTTCGAATTATTTGCTGCCCACACATAATAATCTTTGCGTGCCTTATCACTTATTACTTGCTGTTGATTTCTTAAATCTCCTAATTCTTGTTGTTTTTTCAGATAATCTT
This sequence comes from Aneurinibacillus soli, assembly GCF_002355375.1. Classification (GTDB taxonomy): domain Bacteria; phylum Bacillota; class Bacilli; order Aneurinibacillales; family Aneurinibacillaceae; genus Aneurinibacillus; species Aneurinibacillus soli. The sequence goes on from NZ_AP017312.1 coordinate 3,961,383, forward strand.
TGTTGTCATCTCCATTTTTGGGTTTAATGGATTTCAACAAAGTTGAATATGATGAATCAAGTGCATCTCCAGGTACATAGAACCCTCCTAGATCTACTGATACTGCATTAGCAATACCATAAGCATTGATATCTGTACCAGTAATCCAACTTGCCTCTAGTGGTGTCTCACTAAATTGAAACACATATGATCCATCACCAGATGCTATACCAGGATACTTATCTTGAAGCGCTGCATAGAGATATTCATACTGACTTTTTTTCCCGAAATCATCAGACATACTTTTACCCCTCTCACATACGTTTTTTCAAGTGAAAATCTCCTTCAATGAAAAGATAAAATAAAGTAATTTCATCCCTTCATGAATATAGGGTAAAAATAAAAGCGATTTAACAACTACTTTTTATAACCATTTTTTCTTATTTCTTCAATAAACCTTACTTGAATTTCTTGAACAACTTCTTCCTTGGGGGCCTTAATAAACTTAGTTAACTCGTGAATATAATCATCAAAAAAATTTAGTATGTATATAAGCGATTCATTATTCCCACACCTTGCTTCTTCTAGTATTGAAGAAAAGGAAGCAGATCCTTCTGTAAACTCTTTAACCACTTTTTTTTGCATTTGTTTACTCCTTGTTGAGTCATGTTCAGTTCAACGGCGATTTCTTTTTCTGTGAATCCATATAAGATGCTTGATTGTATGATGTATTTAGCTTGCTTAGAGGGAATTTTATTAAGTAAATCGTGAAGATATAAATTAGATATGATTAATGAGGTAGGGTCATTTCCGATATATTCTTCTAAAGATAATTCTTTTTTCCTTCTTTTTTTTTCACGATATTGAATGTTCCAAGCTATTCGTCTTAAAATTCTCATACAATTTTCGATTTCGGCTACATCTTCATCGTGCATTTTATCGCCCCTCTAGCGTATTCCCCCCTAACATATAGGTAATTTTTTCATGTTTATAACAACCTCAAATAGAATGTTTTTTTATACATTTAAATATTTTAATTTCTTCTATACAACTCACACTTCGCACTCTCCTTAGATGCCCCGTCGCTCAGCGAGGGGATGGGATATACAAAAAGACGACTGTTATCAGCCCCCCCACTCTGATAAAATATAAAAAAAGGGTTATCCCTCAAGCAGTTCATTCGACTGCCTACCGGATAACCCTGATTATTTACCTATACCATTCAGCTCAGGCTGACGATTGTTACTTTACTTGCTCTTGTGTGCCAGCATTTTCAGCAAAACCGTTACAGCTTCTGCTCTTGTTGTTTTATCACCAGGAGCAAATTCGTTCGTGCCTTTACCTTCTATAATGCCAAGTTTCTTCATCGCTGCTACTGCGCCTTTCGCCCATGCCGGAATGTCCTTGTCGTCCGCGAAGCCCGTTGCAGTATCCTCTTTGATAGACTGACCCAAAGCGTTTGCGATCATCGCTGCCATCTCCGGACGTGTAATCTCGGCATCCGGACGGAAGGTGCCGTCCTCATAGCCATTAATAATGCCTGCATGCACCGCTTGCGCGACTGCTTTCTGTGCCCAAACGCTGATCTTCGCTGTATCGGTGAAAGTCAGCGCCGCTCCTTCTCCTTGCGGCTTCAACGTATTCATCAGCATGACCGCAAATTCCGCGCGAGTCACAGTAGAATTCGGCTTAAACGTGCCGTCCGGATAACCGCTGACGATTCCGCTGCTTACCGCTTGCTTGATGTTGGCCTCCGCCCAGTGTCTGGAGATATCGCTAAAGTTAACTTCCGTTTTCGTGTCTGTCGGGTGATCCGTTATTGGCATATCCGCTGCTTGACCTACAGCGAATACCGCATATTTCGTAAAGTGATTGACCTCTACGGTGACGTGATTGCCGTTTACCTTGCCGCCGACTTCTATCCATGACTTCTTCGCTTCGTCATAATAGAATACAGATGCCTTTTGGTTGCTCTTCAAGCTTGCCGGATCGAATGATAAGGTCAACGTTACCGGTTTACTGAAGTTCTCCGAGAAGTTTTTCAAAATCTCATAGATCGGACTGGCTAGAACGTCTTTTTTCGTTAGAAGCTTTTGCGTATCCGACAATTTCTCTATCGTTAATTTCAATTCTTTGCCTGCCGCATCGGCAGGAATAGTGATCGTGACCGCATCTCCTAAGCTAACCTTGCCTGTTTTACCTATGGGAAGCGTTAGTTTACCATCTGTTGAGGTAACTTTGTCGTTGCTTGGGGTCGGTGGTGTTATTGAACCGCCACCGCCACCACCGCCACCGCTGGATGGAGCCTGTGCGCGTGTCACAGTCACCGTATATGTCTTCGATGTGCCGTTCTGCGCCGTCACTACGATAGTGATTGGGTTACTGCCCACGCTCAGGTTGATCGCGCCGCTTGCCTGCCCGCTTGCAACCGCTGCTCCGTTCACTGTCATCGTAGCGTTGCTATCATATACATTCGCCGTTGCAATAAGACTGGATACACCATTAGCCACACTGGAAGTGTAGGTCGTCGTCCCCGATGCGAAGACGGGACTTAGCGTACCGCTCGACAGCGTCAGTCCGCTCAAGTCGGCGTTGCTGCTTGCCGCTGGTTCGCCGCGTGTCACAGTCACCGTATATGTCTTCGATGTGCCATCCAGCGCGGTCACCACAATCTGAATCGGATTCGCTCCCACATTCAAAGGTACGCTGTACGAAGTCACGTTGTTGTTTACAGTGCTTGTAACCGTACCAGATGCAACAGATACATTCACTGTCGCCGTCGGATCTCCCAGCATCGGCGTGACCGTCACTGTATCAACACTAGTAGCGACAGATGCCGTGTAGGAGGTTATGTTAGATGTAAACGACGGGCTGAGCGTTCCAGCCGAGAGTGTTAATCCAGTTACAGGAGCGTTATTGTTTGGACTAAATTTCCTGATTTGGTCATCTTCTGTATCGTAATTCTCATCCAGTACATACATATTCCCACTACTGTCCACCGTAACTCCGTAAGGATATACGAACTGAACATCCCCTGGATTACTGCTCCCCCACTGCGTAAGGTAAGCACCGTTGGAATCAAACTTCTGTATACGGTCGTTGTCACTATCCGCCACGTACACGTTTTCGCTACTGTCTACTGCTATTCCTTGAGGATATTGGAACTGCCCATCACCGCTGCCATTACTCCCCCACTGCGTAAGGTAAGCACCGTTGGAATCAAACTTCTGTATACGGTCGTTGTCACTATCCGCCACGTACACGTTTTCGCTACTGTCTACTGCTATTCCTTGAGGATATTGGAACTGCCCATCACCGCTGCCATTACTCCCCCATTTCGTGACGTACGTACCGTTGGAATCAAACTTCTCTATACGATTGTTGTTACAATCCGCCACATACACGTTTCCGCTACTGTCTACTGCTATTCCTTGAGGATATTGGAACTGTCCATCACCGCTGCCATTACTCCCCCATTTCGTGACGTACGTACCGCTGGAATCAAACTTCTCTATACGGTTGTTGTCACTATCCACTACATACACGTTTCCGCTACTGTCTACTGCTATTCCTTGAGGATTTTGGAACTGCCCGTCACCGCTGCCATAACTCCCCCATTTCGTGACGTACGTACCGCTGGAATCAAACTTCTCTATACGGTTGTTTCTAGTATCCGCCACATACACGTTTCCGCTGCTATCTGTTGCACTAAAACTTGGATCGATGAAGCTACTGCCATAACTCCCCCATTTCGTGACGTACGTACCGCTGGAATCAAACTTCTCTATACGGTTGTTGTTAGTATCCGCCACATACACGTTTCCGCTACTGTCTACTGCTATTCCTTGAGGATAACTGAACTGCCCGTCACCGCTGCCATCACTCCCCCATTGCGTGACGTACGTACCGCTGGAATCAAACTTCTGTATACGGTTGTTATAGTCCTCCACATACACGTTTCCGCTACTGTCCACTGCTATTACTTGAGGATAACGGAACTGCCCGTCACCGCTGCCATAACTCCCCCATTTCGTGACGTACGTACCGCTGGAATCAAACTTCTGTATACGGTTGTTGCTAGAATCCAACACATACACGTTTCCGCTACTGTCTACTGCTACTCCTTGAGGATATTGGAACTGCCCGTCACCGCTGCCATAACTCCCCCATTTCGTGACGTACGTACCGCTGGAATCAAACTTCTCTATACGGTTGTTGTTAGTATCCGCCACATACACGTTTCCGCTACTGTCTACTGCTATTCCTTGAGGATAACTGAACTGCCCGTCACCGCTGCCATAACTCCCCCATTTCGTTATGTACGTACCGCTGGAATCAAACTTCTCTATACGCTTGTTGTTAGAATCCACCACATACACGTTTCCGCTACTGTCTACTGCTATTCCTTGAGGATAACTGAACTGCCCGTCACCGCTGCCATCACTCCCCCATTGCGTTACGTACGTACCACTGGAATCAAACTTCTGTATACGGTTGTTGTTAGTATCCACCACATACACGTTTCCGCTACTGTCTACTGCTATTCCTTTAGGACTATTGAATTCCCCCCCAATTGCAGGCAATTTAAATCCCCCGCTTGTAGGGACTTCATGAATACCGTCTGATCGTATGGCTGCATAAGCTTTTGTTGAGAAATTAACGGAAATGGCACCCGTCAATAAAACCACAACCAATAACCAATATAATTCTTTTGTATACCTTATTGACATATTGCATTCCCTCCAAAACTCCAAAATATTATAAATTTAAAAATCCGCCTCTCCTTCTTGTCAGTTTTTACTGCTTTCACACTACTTTAAGACTATTTCAGCCAAAAAAAAATCCCCCGTTTGGGGGGGGAACAAAAAAATGACAAATACCGCTCATACTAGTATATTTAAATCTTTGGCACGCTGCAGTGCTTTCACCCGATTGTTTACTTCAAGCTTTCTGTATACATTTTTAATATGATATTTTACAGTTTCACTCGCGATGTTCAGGTGATAGGCGATTTCCTTGTTCGACAATCCCCTCGCGATCATCCGTACAATCCTCGTTTCCTGCTCTGTCAGTATTTCTTGATCCCGTCGGAGAACCTCCATGGAAGGCTCGATTTCCCCTCTCCGATATCTTTTTCTGATCTTGTCCAACATTTTTGACATTCGCTGGACGGTTACAGGCTTCATAAGATAATCCAGCGCGCTCATATCGAAGGCTTGAACCGCATAATCGTCATATGCGGTTACAAAGACCACATCTATGGAAGCATCGAGATCAAGCAACAGACTAGAAAGCCTCATACCGTTAATTTCCGGCATGGAAATATCCAGAAATGCGATATGTATCGGATTCTCCTTCACAAATTCATACGCTTCCAACGGGTTCAGAAACGCATGGCATAGTTCGATCTGGCCGCTCTCGGATAGTATCCTCTTCAAACGTTTCACCGATAATTCTTCATCATCCACGATAATCGCTCGTAGCATGCTTCAACCTCCAATCTGCTTGATCGCTCGTGCGGGAATGTCGAAGATAACCTTCGTGCCTATTCCTTCTGCACTTTCAATACGAATGCTTTTTCCGTACTGAAGCTGGATGCGCTGACTTATGTTCCACAGCCCTATGCCCTTCTTTTTCACATCCGATTTAAGTATTTCATCCCGTTTTTTTCCGCTCATACCGCATCCATTATCTTCTACGGTAAAGCTGACTACGGCGTCCTCTTCCTTTTTTACGGATATTTTTACGGTTCCCCCCCGTAAATTGGACATCAGGCCATGTCTTATGGCGTTTTCCACCAATGGCTGCAGAATCAGCGGGGGAATCAGGATATCCAGATTTGCATCTACATCGTACTCCACACGCAATCTAGCGCCAAAACGCGCCTTTTCGATGTTGATATACGCTTTTACCAACTCCAATTCATTTTCTATGGTTGTTAGTGAATCCAGTTGTTTGAAATCAAAGCTACTTCTCAAATACTGCGAAAGATCCAGCGTCAATTCCTCTGCCTTATGAGGTTTGTCGATGCACAATGCGGCAATAGAATTCAGGGCGTTGTACAGGAAATGAGGTTTGATCTGGGAACGCAAAAAGGCGATTTCCGCGTCCTTGGCGTCTGATTGCAGCTGCTGGTTCTTTCTGATCATTTCCTTTATTGTTTCGTTTAAAGAAGTGAAAAACAACACAATCACTACAATAATAATGATATGAATGAACTGTACCTGAAAAACCTTGAATGAAAACCCTCTAATGAAAGACCCTATTATGAGTCCAACAAGACAATAGTGGATAGCTAGTATAAGCGCAATTTGTATCCTCTTTTTCTTCTTTGCTTTCGTGAAGAACTTTTGAAAGAATAGGATAACCGGCATGCTAAATGAAAGGGTCAGAATTGTAGTATAAAATCCCAGATCGCCCCCTAAATAAAATCGGTATAGGATTATAAGTGCAGATAGGAATAAACCTGTTCTCAAACCACCATATAGCGTCCCCCACAACAATGGAACGATTCTGGTATCCAAACGGGTATCGGTGATAACGTAAACAGGAAAAGACATACATAATAGGATTGACAGCCCCGATAATACGGCGAGGATGATCTTTACGTGATTATTTCTCTCAGACCTCTCCACAAAAAATATTTCAAAGGTGAATATTAGAGTTGCTATAAACGCTAGTTGCAGCGAAAAATCCTTTATAATGTTCATAATCATCCTATCACCTTTTTAACATTGTATGTTGATAGACTGAATTCTGGGCACAGAGAACCGAGAGTGCAAAAATAAAGCAAATGCATTCTACATCGAGGTATCTGACTATGAAAAAAAGTACGATAAGAAATTTAAACTTCAAACGGTTCAGCTTATTCATGAACAGGAGAAGACGGTGGCACAGACTGCCCGGGAATTGGGGCTAAGCGAGAATACTTTGTATCGCTGGATGGCCGAGTTCAGAAAGGATGGGGAACAGGCCTTTCCCAGCAGTGGTCAGCTAAAACCGGATGAGAAAGCCCTACGAGATCTTCAAAAGAAGATTCGCGATTTAGAGAAGGAGAACGAGATCTTAGAAAAGGCGATGCACTACTTCGCAAAAGACCGGCGCTAGTTTATGCTTTCATTCACAAACACCGCTTTCAGCTCCGTGTCGCGAAGATGTGCAGCGTCCTCCACGTTTCTCGAAGCGGTTATTATGAGTGGATCAAACGCAAGGAAAGCCAGAGGAGTCAACGTCGAAAAGAGCTGGAGACGCAGATTCGCCGCGCTTTTCTAGAATCCCGCCGTCTCTATGGCAGTCCGAAGATCACATATGTTCTAAGGCAGAAAGGCATTCAGGTGTCAGAGAAAACAGTAGCTCGTATGATGAAAGAGCGGGGTTTAAAATCCCGTACTGTCAAGAAGTACAAGGCTACAACCAGCTCTAAACACAACCTACCCGTTCACGATAACGTACTCGCTCAGAAGTTTAGCGCCCAGGCACCGAATCAGGTGTGGATGGCAGACATTACGTACATTCCTACCCAAGAGGGTTGGTTGTATCTAGCGAGTATCATGGACCTGTATACACGAAATATTGTCGGTTGGCACATGGATAAACGGATGACGAAAGAACTTGTACTAGAGGCATTAGATCAAGCATATCGCCGTCAGCGACCGCAGAACGAAGTTCTGCATCATTCGGATCGGGGTAGTCAATATGCTTCACATGAGTATCAGAAACGCTTTACAACGTGCGTACTATCAGATGGCGTAATTCTCTCGATTCCATGTGTCCAATCTATTGACAGAGGTCCATAAAAAATAGTATTGCAAAAAAGGATGTCTTTTTATCTAGTATAAATTCCATTAGCAAACCACCTTCGTAAATCTTTATATCTAACTTTAATTATACATTTTCCGACAAATTCCTTTTTTTTAAATCATCAAATCAATAAAAAGCACCATATTCCTAAATTAAGCCTCCCACTCATCTGGGAGGCTTTTGACTGTATATAACCCTTCATAGTTTATTGTATGTTTGGACATTGAATATTATTGCACGTATTTACCACTTAGTTGTTGCTCTGCCATCTGAACCAGACGCTTCGTAATCTCGCCTCCGACAGAACCGTTCTGGCGAGACGCTATATCTGGTCCGGGCTGCACACCGAATTCAGAAGCGATCTCATACTTCATCTGGTCTAGTGCTTGTGGGGCTGGTTGTTTGTATTACGGCTTTGTTGATAACCTTGGGTGTGTGGCATAAAGGATATTCCCCCTATGTGGTTATTCTTGGTGTTTTGTAGTTTTCAGTTTCCGCGTAAAAGGAAATTTACACCTCGGATATTTAGTATGTGTAAACAAGCCCATTTCCCCTTTGAATGTAAACACATTAATGAGAAAGATCATACCCTGACATAGTCAAATAACTATATAATTAATGGAGGAGAGTATATGGAACGACCATTTGGATTTGGGCACGGATTTGGACATGGATTCGGATTTGGAGGTCCCTTTGGGTTTGGAAGTCCCTTTGGATTCGGAGGATTTGGAGGTCCCTTTGGGTTTGGAAGTCCCTTTGGATTCGGAGGATTTGGAGGTCCCTTTGGGTTTGGAAGTCCCTTTGGATTCGGAGGATTTGGAGGTCCCTTTTTTCGGGAAGGTGAGCGAGGAAGTATGTCTCCAGCGCAGCAAATGACTCCATACACAGGAGGAGTATCACAGATGTATCCATCTCAAGAGATGGCGCCGTACACAAGGGTAGCTTTGCAGGAGTATCCAAATCAACAAATGACAGCTTATCCACAAACACCTCAACGTACAGAATACTCTCAGCCATACGGAGCATCTTAACAAAAAAATTACCACCCAAATAAAGAGACCACTAAAACACTTGGTTTTTTCAAAAGAAATTAAAAACGATATCAAAAAAGACGACTCAAATTCAATTTTGAATTTGAGTCGTCTTTTAGCTTCAATTTTTAAGCTAATTTTCACAAGTGCTATTTCTCCGGTGTACCCAGACACCACACCAACACCGATTACAGCATAGCTGAGCATATCCAGTCCCAGATCCCACGTCTCTTGCGGCACCATAATGCCAGCTGCTTCCCGGACCGTATCAGCTAGCTTGCCGATCTCCTTCTGCTCATCCGGTTTCGCTTCCTTCCATGCTGCTTGCAGGTATGCGATCACTTTCCCTGCGTCTATTTTTTTCATCTTTGTTTTGTTTCAAATTCGTGGCACTGGACAGCGATCTCTCTCCAGTCCAGGTGAAAAACACCTAAACACCGTGCCGCGCAAGTACGTTTCCGACCAGCGTTCCAAGTACAAATACTGGCTCATATTCCTGCAATCCATTTCCACTGAGTCTTGTTTCTCGCTGTCTACTGTCCCACAATACATAGACAACCACTCTCCCATCCTACCTCCTCCTCACCGCCCTTCTGGGCAAAATAAAAAGGAGCAGCTTTTCACTACTCCCTCACCTATCTTATTCTTGTGTGATCCATTCCCACGCTTCATTCTGCTGTTCGAGATCGAAGTACTTCATATCGGCTTTAATAAAATAATCTTCTATTTTGATAATCGGCTTCATCCACTTCCGATCACTTATTACAGCAACTTTGTCGTAATACTTATAGAATTCCTTATTAAATTCTATATCTTCTAAAATAGCATCCCAGGAAACCCCTGTGTATTCTCCAACCATAATCAGCACTCGAATCTTTCCATAACGATCGGCTGTTTCTCGGAAAGCTCGCTCAATATCGGGGTAGTCCTTTTTTGTTACCTTTTCACTGACTTCAATCGCTACAACAGCGTCACTACGACTTTCTATTACTCTGATCATGGAGATCACCTTCCCTTCTCTATTTCTATTCGATATAGAAGTGGGCTGTCCTTGTACCTTGTAGCAAAATATATGGCAAATATGTGAGTACGGCACATTCAAGCTGGAAGCCTGTCGGAACCGCAGGTTTCTCTACTGGTCCTGCTTACGTCTCCTTTGTTATCGATAATAGTACGCCTTATATCGCTTTTGCAGACGACAAGAATACCAAAGTAATTATTATGAAATTCAACAGCACAAACTCAAGTTGGAATCTTGTTGGAATCAGAGCCTTCTCATCCGACCCTGCTTATAGTATTTCCTTTGCCATCGATAAAGGTACGCCATATGTCGCTTTTACAGACGATGGGAACAATGGTAGAGCAACTGTCATGAAATTTCCTACTCCCACAGCAGGCAAATGATGTTTATACCATGAAGCAGGCGACAACCAGGGTGAATTGGTAGCTGTAAATCAAGAATACAACTAACTTTTAAAGAGGAGTTGACTCAAAAGGTTATGAGTTAGCTCCTTTTTGTTATTCTTTCGTTTGGTTGCTTAAGCGTTTGGTGATTGATAACGCTACATACATCAATTGTCGCTAGTACACCACGCCTGATTTCGTCAACCAGCCCGTACAGAAACGCCAGGGCTTTCATATGTGCCACATCGCTCGGGTATAAATGCCGCCTTGAACACTCCCACCACTTAAAATCTTACGATTTTTGAAGTGGGGGATTCTTGGCTCGTCCGCTCTACTGAGCAGAATTCGTACACTGTACGCCCAAGCTACCTCCGTGTGTCCCACGGTTGGTTAGATTATGTTTCTAACAGTCGGAGTCCTTCTTGCAAAATGTTTATCGCGGCATTGACATCCCGATCATGGTGCGCCTGACATTCAGGGCAATCCCATTCACGTAGGTTCAAATTTTTCACCTCTTTATTCCGGTATCCGCAACAGGAACAGAGCTGACTCGATGGAAAGGTCTTTCCGACAAAGCTAAGGGTACGACCGTACCATTTTGCCTTGTATTCCAGCATCCGACGAAACTCAGCCCATGAGGCATCGGAAATGCTCTTGGCAAGGTTGTGGTTCTTCTGCATATTCGACACCTGCAAGTCCTCTACGCAGATTGTTTGGTTTTCACGAATCAGCGTAGTAGACAGTTTTTGGAGGAAGTCTGTGCGACAGTTTGCGATTTTCTCATGCAGACGAGCGACTTTGATTCTCGCCTTGTTCCAGTTGGAACCACCTTTTGTACGCCTCGACATGATGCGTTGCAGTCGTGCCAACTTCCCTTCATACTTGCGAAGATACTTGGGGTTATCAAACGTTGCTCCATTGGAGAGAATGGCAAACTGCTTAACGCCGACGTCTACTCCTACCTGATTCTCTACTTTCGGTAACGGTTGCATCTCTACTTCGCATAGTACCGATACAAAGTATTTGCCCGATGGATTTCGGCGAACGGTGGCAGACAGGATACGCCCTTCTACCTCACGACTTTTTGCGAAGCGTACAAATCCAAGTTTTGGAAGTTGGATATAGGTTCCTTCTATCCGAATCGCATCCTTGTTGTTCGTAGTGTTGTACGACTGCCTGCGATTCTTCCGGCTTTTGAATTTTGGATACCCTTTTTTCTCGTTGAAAAACTTTTTGTAGGCCGCATCCAGGTCTTGCAATGCGTTTTGTAAGACGGTAGAATCTGGCTCTTTTAGCCAAACGAATTCTTTTTTCAACGGGGTCAAGAGAGCCGAACAGGACGTATAGTTCAATGTTTTTTGTTCTTGTTCATAAACCTCCTTCCGTTTCGTCAGAAAGTGATTGAACACATACCGAACACACCCGATCGTTTTATTGATTAATGTTGCCTGTTTCTCAGTCGGGTAAATACGGAATTTGAAGCCTTTGTGTTGGATCATTTGTGTGTCACCTCCTTCTTCTCATTGTATCTGACTGCTCAAAGAGAAAACAGTCGGACTTGTGAGAAGGCTACAACCTTCTCTAGTCCGAAGCCGATTCATCCCACACTTTCGCTATCGCTTAGAAGTGGGAGTCTTCTCGGCTGAAATGATAAAAAAAGTAGCCCTGTTCTCTCAATCCAACAGAGAACATAGGGCTACTTTATTTTCATGCGTTTCTATGATGCGGTCGGCGAGACTCGAACTCGCACGATCATGGATCACTACCCCCTCAAGATAGCGTGTCTGCCAATTCCACCACGACCGCAAAATCTATATAAATGGTGGGCCTAGGCTGACTCGAACAGCCGACCTCACGCTTATCAGGCGTGCGCTCTAACCAACTGAGCTATAGGCCCTTATGGCGGAGGGAGCAGGATTCGAACCCGCGTGGGCTTGCACCCTAACGGTTTTCAAGACCGCCCCGTTATGACCACTTCGGTATCCCTCCGCAATATATAGAAAATATGGTAGCGGCGAAGGGGATCGAACCCCCGACCTTACGGGTATGAACCGTACGCTCTAGCCAGCTGAGCTACACCGCCATATTTAGATATAAAAATGGTCGGGAAGACAGGATTCGAACCTGCGACACCCTGGTCCCAAACCAGGTACTCTACCAAGCTGAGCTACTTCCCGACATACTATGGCGTGCCCGGAGAGACTCGAACTCCCAACCTTCTGATTCGTAGTCAGACACTCTATCCGATTGAGCTACGGGCACTTATTATGGAGCGGACAACGAGACTCGAACTCGCGACCCCGACCTTGGCAAGGTCGTGCTCTACCAACTGAGCTATGTCCGCATGATATGGTGCGGGTGGAGGGACTTGAACCCCCACGCCGAAGCGCTAGATCCTAAGTCTAGTGCGTCTGCCAATTCCGCCACACCCGCATATTGTGTTCACCATTCTGGTGAGAGTCCACCGACTTACTATTATAGTAAGTGATGAGCCATACTGGACTCGAACCAGTGACACCCTGATTAAAAGTCAGGTGCTCTACCAACTGAGCTACACCGGCTTATTAGTGGTGGCTCGGGACGGAATCGAACCGCCGACACGAGGATTTTCAGTCCTCTGCTCTACCAACTGAGCTACCGAGCCACATCAATATGTATTTCCAAAAAATTAATGGCGGAGCCGACGGGACTCGAACCCGCGACCTCCGGAGTGACAGTCCAGCGTGAACTCCAACTTCACCACGGCTCCGCATATATTTGGTTGCACCTTTCAGGCACTACAGTCTCATCCTAGCTTAGAACATAACTCGACGTAGTTAGGATGATATTATGGTTGCGGGGGCAGGACTTGAACCTGCGACCTTCGGGTTATGAGCCCGACGAGCTGCCAACTGCTCCACCCCGCGATAATATGATTTATAGAAGAAATGTGGTGGAGGATGACGGGATCGAACCGCCGACCCTCTGCTTGTAAGGCAGATGCTCTCCCAGCTGAGCTAATCCTCCGACACATAAGGATGTGCTAGGTTCTGCGTTGCGACAGGACGTCGCGACTTTAGCAGAACTTCCTTGAAATGACCCGTAGGGGATTCGAACCCCTGAATGCATGCGTGAAAGGCATGTGAGTTAAGCCGCTTCTCCAACGGGCCCGGACATAAAAAATGCTCCGAACTTTCCTCTAAAGGAGGAAACGATCTCCGGAACATTTCGTGTACCCTCAAAACTGAATGGAGAAGAAAAATCGCATTGTATTAGGTTAAGCCCTCGACCGATTAGTATTCGTCAGCTCCGCACATTGCTGCACTTCCACCTCGAACCTATCTACCTCATCATCTATAAGGGGTCTTACCAGCTTATGCTGTGGGAAATCTCATCTTGAGGGGGGCTTCACGCTTAGATGCTTT